>NZ_JBAHUQ010000126.1 GCF_036689865.1 Magnetococcus sp. PR-3 | reverse complement strand
TTTTCGTTCGCTTGAAACTCGCAGGGTTGGTTCCAGGCTGTCTCGTGACAGCCAGTTGTAAATCGTCGCTCGACTTACTTGAAAAATCCGGGCGGCCTCAGCCTTCTTGCCTCCGGACTCCACAAAGTCGATTACTCGTTGGCGTAGTTCTATGTCATAGCTCATAATCAATAATTATATACCGTCTAACTTTGGATTGCGATGGCT
>NZ_JBAHUQ010000125.1 GCF_036689865.1 Magnetococcus sp. PR-3 | reverse complement strand
GATTGGTCGTGCGATAGATCAGAGGATAGCCTTTCGGGCACTGATAGTAATCCCCTTCTGCATCATAGAGATATTCGCGTTTGTAGAAGAGTTCCTTATTGGGATGATTGCTACGCCTATACCCTACAACTCCGTGAATAAGTCGATCTTCAAGACCTTTGCAAATCACCGCTGAATTGTAGCCAGCATCCAGCCCCGTAGCTTCTA
>NZ_JBAHUQ010000124.1 GCF_036689865.1 Magnetococcus sp. PR-3 | reverse complement strand
CTTTCGTTCGCTTGGAACTCGCAGGGTTGGTTCCAGGCTGTCTCGTGACAGCCAGTTGTAAATCGTCGCTCGACTTACTTGAAAAATCCGGGCGGCCTCAGCCTTCTTGCCTCCGGACTCCACAAAGTCGATTACTCGTTGGCGTAGTTCTATGTCATAGCTCATAATCAATAATTATATACCGTCTAACTTTGGATTGCGATGGCT
>NZ_JBAHUQ010000123.1 GCF_036689865.1 Magnetococcus sp. PR-3 | reverse complement strand
ATCATTGCCACATCCAGCGACCATAGGCCAAAAAAAGGGGGTTCTCAATGGCATCCCCTTTAATCCTTGCTCCGTCAGGATCGGCTCTTCAGCCACCTCTTCATACCCCACTTCCACACCACTTGGCACAGAATCTTTGGTAGCGCCTTTGGACGCCTCTTCAGACTCCATCCCCATCACCAAGGGAGTGCTCGATTTCACCCCCTTGG
>NZ_JBAHUQ010000122.1 GCF_036689865.1 Magnetococcus sp. PR-3 | reverse complement strand
TCTGGCCGCCAACACCAACAGCTATATCACAGGTTCTTACGATGTATCGGTAACGGATGCAGGTACGGTTGCAGAGCTCTCTGCCATTGAAACCGCAACTAGCGGTACGGTGACTTACGGTCTGGGTCTAAAAGATCAGGCTTCAGCACTGGCCGCGAACACCAACAGCTACGTAACCGGTTCTTACGATATCTCAGTAACGGATGCCGG
>NZ_JBAHUQ010000121.1 GCF_036689865.1 Magnetococcus sp. PR-3 | reverse complement strand
GGTTGGTCGTGCGATAGATCAGAGGATAGCCTTTCGGGCACTGATAGTAATCCCCTTCTGCATCATAGAGATATTCGCGTTTGTAGAAGAGTTCCTTATTGGGATGATTGCTACGCCTATACCCTACAACTCCGTGAATAAGTCGATCTTCAAGACCTTTGCAAATCACCGCTGAATTGTAGCCAGCATCCAGCCCCGTAGCTTCTACAT
>NZ_JBAHUQ010000120.1 GCF_036689865.1 Magnetococcus sp. PR-3 | reverse complement strand
TACGGTTGCAGAACTCTCCGCTATTGATGCTGATACTAGCGGTACGGTGACCTACGGTCTGGGTGTTAAGGATCAGGCCTCAGCCCTGGCTGCGAACACCAACAGCTACGTAACCGGTTCTTATGATGTATCGGTCACGGATGCGGGTACGGTTGCAGAACTTTCCGCCATTGACGTAGATACGACAGGTACCGTGACCTATGGCATGGGCCTGAAAGATCAGGCT
>NZ_JBAHUQ010000119.1 GCF_036689865.1 Magnetococcus sp. PR-3 | reverse complement strand
AATTCTGCAATTCACATTACGTATCGCATTTCGCTGCGTTCTTCATCGATGCGAGAGCCAAGAGATCCGTTGTTGAAAGTTTTTATTTGTTATAAAAATTTTACATTCATAGACTAGTGTTTATAAAGTGAAATGGCTCACAATCCGAAAATTGCTCGCCATTAATACAGATGCACAGGGTTAGATGTGAGAAGGTCGGGTTCCAAGTTAAATTGGACACCCTATTT
>NZ_JBAHUQ010000118.1 GCF_036689865.1 Magnetococcus sp. PR-3 | reverse complement strand
AAGCACCTCCCCAGCACCACCCCCAGCACATCCCAAGCACCACCTCAGCACATCCCAAGCACCACCTCACCCACCGCAGCACACCCTCACCTACCCCAACCTCACCCCCAACGCACACACCAGCACCACCCCAACACATCCCCAGCACACACCAGCACACACCAGCACACACCAGCACATACCAGCACTCACCAGCACATCCCAGCACCATCCCAAGCACTACCCCAGCA
>NZ_JBAHUQ010000117.1 GCF_036689865.1 Magnetococcus sp. PR-3 | reverse complement strand
GTTGCGTGAAGCCCAGCACCATAAATTCTGTTGTTGATGACTTTGTTTAATCACAGTCCAAAATTTATGGTGCTAGGTCCTCCACTTTGCTCCGAAGAGATTATGCGGTATTAATCCAGGTTTCCCTGGGCTATCCCCCACAACAGGGCAGATTCCTACGCGTTACTCACCCGTCCGCCACTCGACATCTAAACAACGCACACCGAAGTGATTGTTATTTGCTGTTTCCGT
>NZ_JBAHUQ010000116.1 GCF_036689865.1 Magnetococcus sp. PR-3 | reverse complement strand
ATCGCGGAGGAAGCCCGACTGGCTGAAGAGGCCCGTATCGCGGAGGAAGCGCGACTGGCTGAAGAGGCCCGCATCGCTGAGGAAGCTCGACTGGCTGAAGAAAAACGTTTAGCCGAAGAGGCCCGCATCGCTGAGGAAGCCCAACTGGCTGAAGAGGCTCGCATCGCGGAGGAAGCGCGACTGGCTGAAGAGGCCCGCATCGCTGAGGAAGCGCGACTGGCTGAAGAGGCTCGC
>NZ_JBAHUQ010000115.1 GCF_036689865.1 Magnetococcus sp. PR-3 | reverse complement strand
CTACGTAACCGGTTCTTATGATGTATCGGTAACGGATGCCGGTACGGTTGCAGAACTCTCCGCCATTGATGTAGACACCACAGGCACGGTGACCTATGGCCTGGGTGTGAAGGATCAGGCCTCAGCCCTGGCCGCCAACACCAACAGCTACGTAACCGGTTCTTACGATATTTCGGTAACGGATGCGGGTACGGTTGCAGAACTCTCCGCCATTGATGTCGATACTACCGTCACGGTGAC
>NZ_JBAHUQ010000114.1 GCF_036689865.1 Magnetococcus sp. PR-3 | reverse complement strand
CCAGTGCAATGGGGGTGTCTTCTGTACCTGTGACATCACCTGCATTCAGTTCAGGCGCATCGGCAACGGAGCTCACCTCAACGTCAATGCTTCCCTCATTCAGGCGGCTAACCAGATCATTGCCTTCATCATCTGTGGAGTGCACCTCAACCCCGACAGAGAAGTTTTCATTAGAGTCAGCCGGGGGCATGATCTGCAGCCCGTCCAGACTGTAGCTGCCATCCTCATTGTCCGTTACCATGTCGATG
>NZ_JBAHUQ010000113.1 GCF_036689865.1 Magnetococcus sp. PR-3 | reverse complement strand
GGGGATGAGACCTTCTCCATCTCTTTGGGCACAGTCTCAACCGGCGGGCATGTGGGGGATGGACAGGCTACTGCGACCATTGTGGATGACAGTGCAGATATTACCTCCTTGGGTGTATCGGTGGTCAGCTCGGTGGCCGAGGGCTCCAACGTGGTGTTTACCATTACCCGTGATGGAGATGCTCAAGCGGATCAAACCGTTGAATATGCATTGGTGGCCGGCAGTGCCACCGGGTCAGGTACCGACTACAGT
>NZ_JBAHUQ010000112.1 GCF_036689865.1 Magnetococcus sp. PR-3 | reverse complement strand
ACCACGGCGGCCCAGCATGTCGCACACGATGATCCGGTGAAGGGACCCTGCAACGCCGTTAGATCAAGGCAAACCGTGATGCGCTTGAACGATCCAAGTGCCCGCCAGATCTACGGCAGACAAGCCGACGCGAATAGAAACCCAGCCAGGCCCAGCGCAAGCACTGATCCCAGGGCATGACCCTTAAAAGGGGACCACGGCACAGCGGACTAGAACAGCCCCCTGCGCGCTCCCCACCCCTCAAGCCGAGCAGCCCCG
>NZ_JBAHUQ010000111.1 GCF_036689865.1 Magnetococcus sp. PR-3 | reverse complement strand
GTCGATCGTTCAGAAGCTCGTTTGAGTAATGGGTTCCAAGGTTGATTCCTGGGATGACATGAAGGTCTGTATCCAGAAAAGCAGCCAAAGAAGCCTCAGCTTCTTCAGAATGAGGCGGAGGTTATAGCCAATCCCTGAAATTAGGGCATTCAACTGGTCACCGAGCACACCTCGGAGAAAGTTTCTATCCAACCGGCCCTCGCTTTTCAGGTGTCCAATGACCGGCTCAATGGCATTGCGCCGTTTCAACTCCTTCTTGATGGTTGGCGTTATGCCG
>NZ_JBAHUQ010000110.1 GCF_036689865.1 Magnetococcus sp. PR-3 | reverse complement strand
CATGTTGGGCAATGGTGGGACGTGGTGGGGCATGGTGGGACATGGTGGGACATGGTGGTACATGGTGGGACATGGTGGGACATGGTGGGACATGGTGGGACATGGTGGGACATGGTGGGACATGGTGGGACATGGTGGGACATGGTGGGACATGGTGGGACATGGTGGGACATGGTGGGACATGGTGGGAAATGGGGGGACATGGTGGGACATGGTGGGACATGGGGGGACATGGGGGGACATGGGGGGACATGGTGGGACATGGTGGGACATGGG
>NZ_JBAHUQ010000109.1 GCF_036689865.1 Magnetococcus sp. PR-3 | reverse complement strand
AAAAAACCAGTTAAGAAACAATCTGTGGGTATGGCAGACTGTCAGCGGGCAATAGACAAATTGGTCGCACGGATCAACCAGTCTCGGCACGATCTGAAAACCGAGCTTCATAGGCATAAACAACGCCTACCGGCTTCAGTAAAGAATGCCTATTTGGGTGTAAAGAAAAAGTTTCTGGAACCTCTGTATAGGCCAGTTAAGACGAAATGTTCGACCACGCTTTCCAGCCAAATGAAAAAGAAGATAGATCTGTTTCACACCCATATTGCCAAAGTGCC
>NZ_JBAHUQ010000108.1 GCF_036689865.1 Magnetococcus sp. PR-3 | reverse complement strand
GCCGGTTTCTATTCAGGGCACACTTCCCGCCGATATACTGGAGCAGATTCGGGCTAAGCAGGGCGCAACCTCTGCAGTGGCCAACCTGGTTGAACAGGTGCATCTGCGTGGAACGCTGCCACAACTTACCCTGCCCGGTGTTGGTGCATTGGCGTCGTGGGAGAACCCGGCGTTTGAGCTGCGTGGGGGACGTAATGCCGCCAACAAGGCGGAGCTCTATGTGGGTTTCAGCGGACAGTTAAAGCTCACCGAGCCAGTCAAGAAACGTGTTTTCAAAGCTGAT
>NZ_JBAHUQ010000107.1 GCF_036689865.1 Magnetococcus sp. PR-3 | reverse complement strand
GTGAAAACTAAAAAGAATTGCAACAAGGCCAGCGCCAAACTAACCGCACGAATCAACCAAGCTCGGAGCGATCTACAAACTGAACTTCGTCGGCATAATAAACGCCTACCGGCCTCCCTAAAGAATGCCTATTTGAACGTACAAAAGAGATTTCTGGACCCTCTGTACAAGCCTGTTGCTCAGAGCTGTCCAACCGCGGTTTCCAACCAAATGAAAAAGAAGATGGCCCAGTTTCAAACTGAAGTCACTAAAGTGCCCACCGCTGGTGTGAAAACTAAAAAAAAG
>NZ_JBAHUQ010000106.1 GCF_036689865.1 Magnetococcus sp. PR-3 | reverse complement strand
CGACTCGGAACCATCCACATCGGTAACCGCGGAGGCGATATCCAGAGGGATATTTGCAGCATCTTCACCACCGGTGACATCACCCGCATTCAGCTCAGGCGCATCGGCAACGGAGCTCACCTCAACGTCAATGCTTCCCTCATTCAGGCGGCTAACCAGATCATTGCCTTCATCATCTGTGGAGTGCACCTCAACCCCGACAGAGAAGTTTTCATTAGAGTCAGCCGGGGGCATGATCTGCAGCCCGTCCAGACTGTAGCTGCCATCCTCATTGTCCGTTACCATGTCGATA
>NZ_JBAHUQ010000105.1 GCF_036689865.1 Magnetococcus sp. PR-3 | reverse complement strand
TCTCAGTAACGGATGCGGGTACGGTTGCAGAACTCTCCGCTATTGATGCTGATACTAGCGGTACGGTGACCTACGGTCTGGGTGTTAAGGATCAGGCCTCAGCTCTGGCTGCGAATACCAACAGCTACGTAACCGGCTCTTATGATGTATCGGTAACGGATGCGGGTACGGTTGCAGAGCTCTCCGCCATTGACGTAGATACCACAGGCACTGTGACCTACGGCATGGGCCTGAAAGATCAAGCCTCAGCCCTGGCCGCCAACACCAATAGCTACGTAACGGGTTCTTATGACGTATCAGT
>NZ_JBAHUQ010000104.1 GCF_036689865.1 Magnetococcus sp. PR-3 | reverse complement strand
GATCAATCCGGTACGGTCACCTTTGCCACCGGTGCCCATAGCCAACTGGTTACGGTAAGCACCAGTGGCGATACGTTGTATGAGGGGGATGAGACCTTTAGTCTCTCCCTCAGTAACGGCTCTACGGGCACATCCATTGTCAATGCCACGGCTCAAACCACCCTTACCGATGATGTGCAAGATGAAACCACCTTTTCTGTCGCCAACGGCACGGCGGCAGAGGCGGGTAATCTGGTTTTTACGGTGTACCGGGAAGGGGATGCTCAGGCCGATCAAACAGTGGATTACGCACTGGCAGCAGACAGCGCCGCGGCA
>NZ_JBAHUQ010000103.1 GCF_036689865.1 Magnetococcus sp. PR-3 | reverse complement strand
TTAGCGGTATTCCCGATGGTGCCTCCTTACAGATGGAAGATGGCACCGCCATTGAGATCACCGATGGTTCCGCCACTTTGAGCATGGATCAAGTCACCGACAA
The DNA here is from genome assembly GCF_036689865.1 of Magnetococcus sp. PR-3. Taxonomy (NCBI): domain Bacteria; kingdom Pseudomonadati; phylum Pseudomonadota; class Magnetococcia; order Magnetococcales; family Magnetococcaceae; genus Magnetococcus; species Magnetococcus organivorans. Next base: position 230 of record NZ_JBAHUQ010000103.1, on the reverse strand, counting down.
TGGTGACGGCACCTACAGCCTGGATGGCTTGCAGGTGATGGCCCCTGAAGATTCCAATGCGAACTTCGACATGGGCATCTCTGTCACCACCACCGATGGAAACGGCGTCACCAGTGATACCGAGATTACCGACGGGACTATTAGTGTTGAGGTTGCCTCCGTCGCCGATGCCCCTGAGCTGAGTGCGGGGGATGTTACCGGTGGTGAAGATGCTGCAAGTATCCCTCTGG
>NZ_JBAHUQ010000102.1 GCF_036689865.1 Magnetococcus sp. PR-3 | reverse complement strand
CCTGGGCCTCCTCATCACCGCTCAGCATATCCAACCTACCCCACTTTCTGACCGGTCACCAGCTTTAATTTCACTCAATTTGAATTTTATTTTTCTCTTTGAATTACAGAAAGATATAAACAGATCACCAACCAACAACGACACCAACACATTCCCGTACAGCAACCCCTCAACCCGTAGACAACACAAGCCCCCATCACACCCTAACGCCTGATTAAAAAATCCCTGCCACACATCACCCCCGCCCCACCCACAAATAACACAAAACCCCAGAGGAGAAACTCCATCAAACAGGGCTTCATCTCTTGCCTTATAGGCCGCTGGGCTTTTTTTT
>NZ_JBAHUQ010000101.1 GCF_036689865.1 Magnetococcus sp. PR-3 | reverse complement strand
TCCTCCGCTTATTGATATGCTTAAGTTCAGCGGGTAATCCTACTTGATCTGAGGTTGAATAGTGTTGTTTTTCAAACGAATTTGATTCGAAATTTTAGAAGAGCAAAGCAATTCCAAGAGAGAAACAACGCTCAAACAAGTATACTTTGGGGGATACCCCAAAGTGCAATGTGCGTTCAAAAACTGATGATTCACTTCTGCAATTCACAAGAAATATCGCGTTTCGCTGCGTTCTTCATCGATACGAGAACCAAGAGGTCCATTGTTAAAAGTTTTAATTTTTTAATTATTGATTGTATGATTGATGTTTGCTGTGGTAAATTCACAAATATTTATA
>NZ_JBAHUQ010000100.1 GCF_036689865.1 Magnetococcus sp. PR-3 | reverse complement strand
CAGGGTCAAACTGCAAGCCGGCGCCAACTGTACCGGGAAATGGGAACGGTTCTGGCCGGTCAGGTGGATGGCGCAAGCCCAATATCGGTGATTACACCAAGCCTGGACGCCGTGGGGCAGCCCCGACCGGGCGGCAAAAGCCTGGGAAAACACCCTATCCAAAGCCAAAACCAGGGAAAGGGGATGAGCAAAAGCGGGAAGGAGAAGGGGGTGGAAGGCCTTGCCATTTTGGTTTCCAATGCTGGGAGCAAGGGGAAACTCCAGTTCAAAAGTGGCTTGATAATCTCTTTGATTAACGCTTGAACAGGCTCCTGTAGTGCAACCTGCTACACCACAGGAGC
>NZ_JBAHUQ010000099.1 GCF_036689865.1 Magnetococcus sp. PR-3 | reverse complement strand
GCAGTTTGTTCAGATAACCCACTCTTTTCTTGTGGTTTCTCTCCGCATAGCGCATCGTTTTTTTTACGGATATTCAGAACTTTGAGCGCTGCAGAGATCGTGCTTCGGTGTACACCAAAGTGAACTGCTCTTTCTCGTTGTAAGGCATCTGGATGTGCCTCCACATGAGCCAAAAGCTCTTCTTTCTTCAGCTTCCGATCGCACTTGCTTCTTTGAGAAGGCTCCAACTTTGGACGCTTCAGCCATTCATAAATCGTCGACCGATTCACTTGAAATAGAACTGCCGCATCTGTCTTGCGACCTCCTGCATCAATGAAATCAAGCACGCGTTTTCGTAGTTCGAT
>NZ_JBAHUQ010000098.1 GCF_036689865.1 Magnetococcus sp. PR-3 | reverse complement strand
GTGCAGAAGCTTGGTCTTTCAGACCTGCCCCGTAAGTGACCGTACCGGTTGTATCGGACTCAATGGCCGAGAGTTCTGCAACCGTACCTGCATCCGTGACCGATACATCGTAAGCACCGGTTACGTAGCTGTTGGTGTTGGCTGCCAGTGCAGAGGCCTGATCCTTCACGCCCAGGCCGTAAGTCACCGTACCGGTCGTCGCTGTCTCAATGGCGGAGAGCTCTGCAACCGTACCTGCATCCGTTACCGATACATCGTAAGCACCGGTCACATAGCTGTTGGTATTCGCACCCAGTGCTGAGGCGTTATCTTTCAGACCCAGACCGTAGGTCACCGTACCGCTGGT
>NZ_JBAHUQ010000097.1 GCF_036689865.1 Magnetococcus sp. PR-3 | reverse complement strand
TATGTAGACAGCACGCTTGGGCAAAAAGAGGTAAGAAGGTCTTTGGTGAAAGGCCTGGAAGAAACCACAATCGCACCAATTTGATAATGGCACAGAGGGTTGGTGAATGGTTGGCTCCAGTGGTTTTCAACTTTTCGTGCAATGCGGAACTGGTTGAGACTTGGCTAGAGGAAATGTTGTTACCCTTGCTGAACTCACCCAGTGTCATCGTGATGGACAATGCAGCGTTTCACCGTAAAAGACCTATTAAGGAATTACTGGAGGCCCATGGCCACAAATTGCTTCCTTTGCCACCGTACAGTCCAGACTTTAATCCAATTGAGCAAGCCTTTGCTGTTCTGAAAAAG
>NZ_JBAHUQ010000096.1 GCF_036689865.1 Magnetococcus sp. PR-3 | reverse complement strand
GGTTCCGCCACTGCCTACCTGTAGCGTACCGCTGGTGATGGTGGTGGTACCCGAGTAGCTATTCGCCCCACTTAATACTGTGGTGCCACTGCCCTTCTGTTCCAACGTTCCCGTACCGGAGATGGCATTATCCAGGGTCAAGCTATCACTGCGGTTGGTAATCAAGGCGCTGCTGTTGACCACGGCACCACTACCCAGGGTACCGCTGGTTCCACCACTGCCTACTTGTAGCGTCCCGCTGGTAATGGTGGTACTGCCCGAATAGCTATTACTACCACTCAATACCGTGGTACCACTACCTGCCTGTTCCAACGTACCCGTGCCGGAGATGGCGTTATCAAGGGTCAGACTGTCACTGCGGTTGGTAATCAAGCC
>NZ_JBAHUQ010000095.1 GCF_036689865.1 Magnetococcus sp. PR-3 | reverse complement strand
GTCGTGATGACCCTGAAGCGACGCTGCGCTTTACACTCCAGACCAAGTTTGCGTTTGATCCTGGCAACCCGCCTCCTGCTGACGCGAACACCATGCTCAACCAAACAGCGGTGTATACGCCTGGAGCCGTAGGTTGCTCGGCTTCCATGAAAGATCTCAACGATCCATTCTCCTAAAAGCCTGTTTTCCTCTGTCCGGGCTGATTCTCGCCGGTTGAGCCAGTGGTAATAGCCACTTTTAGAGACACCCAGTACGCAGCAAAGATGTTCAACTGAATGGTAACGCCTTTGCTGTTGGATAAAGGCGTACTTTACTGGATCTCCTTGGCAAAGTACGCGGCGGCTTTTTTAAGATGGTTTGTTCTTCTTTCAACTGGGCTAGCTCTTTACGTAGCTGCTTATTTTCCCTCTGAAGATCAACC
>NZ_JBAHUQ010000094.1 GCF_036689865.1 Magnetococcus sp. PR-3 | reverse complement strand
GGGTTGGACTATACCGACCAAAGCGGCACGCTCACTTTTGCCACTGGCGAGAGTAGCCAGCTGGTGACGGTGAGTACGCTGTCCGACACCCTCTACGAAGGGGATGAGCAGTTTAGCATCAGCTTGAGCAATGGTTCTACCGGTTCACACATCTCTGTGGCGACGGCAACCGGTGTGATCACCGATGACAGCAACGATGAAACCACCTTCTCCGTGACCGATGCGTCGGTGGCGGAGGGGAGTGATCTGTTCTTTACTATCACCCGTGATGGAGATGCTCAAGCCGATCAGACGGTGGCCTACAGCTTTACCGATGGCACGGCGGCTGGGTCTGATGTAGACCATAGTGCCGCAGCGGGCACGGTTACCTTTGCCACCGGCGAAGCGTCACAACTGGTCACAGTGGCTACCTCCAGCGATACGTTGTATGAA
>NZ_JBAHUQ010000093.1 GCF_036689865.1 Magnetococcus sp. PR-3 | reverse complement strand
GACCCCAAGGTTTAGTCTTTAGGCCTCGCATCAAAGAGATGGTAGGAACGAGAGAGAAGATCGTTAAAGAGGGTTCAAGGGATGAGATGCGAGGCATTGGTAGCGATGGCGATTAGCGACGGGCGGTTAGCCCCTTTAGGGGGATGAAATGAACGCCCAAAAGGTCCGATGTGATTATACAGGGAAGGTCAAACACAGGGTTTACTTACTTGGATACCAATCCATCACGTTTTATACCTTAAAAACAAAATACCGTTTATTTACTGGCAGATATAAAAAAACCGGTGAGTGCTGAGAGTTACAACCGCCCGTCGCTACGCGACATCGCTACCATAGCCTCACATCACACCCCCTTTAAAACAGGGTAAAATATCAACTTTTATCCACCCTTTACCCTTTTTGATGTGAGGCTTGAAATCAAAAGATACCGGGCT
>NZ_JBAHUQ010000092.1 GCF_036689865.1 Magnetococcus sp. PR-3 | reverse complement strand
ACCACTGTTGACCACAGAGCCACTGCCCAGGGTACCAGAGGTTCCGCCACTACCCACTTGCAGAATCCCGCTGGTGATGGTGGTACTGCCGCTGTAGCTGTTGCTGCCACTCAAAATGGTGGTTCCACTACCTGCCTGCTCCAGCGTGCCGGTGCCAGATATTCCATTGGAGAGCGTCAAACTGTCACTACGGTTGGTGATCAACGCACCACTGTTAACGACCGAGCCACTCCCCAAGGAACCGGCGGTACCACCTGTTCCAACTTGTAGCGTCCCGCTGCTAATGGTGGTGGTGCCCGAATAACTATTGCTACCACTAAGTGTGGTTGTACCGCTGCCCTTTTGCTCCAAGGTTCCCGTACCGGAGATGGCGTTGGAGAGGCTCAAACTGTCACTGCGGTTGGTAATCAAGCCACCACTGTTGACCACAGAGCCACTACCCAGGGTGCCGCT
>NZ_JBAHUQ010000091.1 GCF_036689865.1 Magnetococcus sp. PR-3 | reverse complement strand
CTCATGGCTCATCCGCCGTCTGTGCCGGCCGGTAGCGGTCTAGGGTGGCCAAGGATTGGTAGCTTTTAACCACGACATCCTGAGGGCAACCGGCCACCTGCCCTGGCTCCAGAATCACCCGCTTATAGCCCCCCGGATAGCGCCCATGCACCAGGGCATAATAGCGGGTGCCGCTCTGGGGTCCGGTTAAGGTAATGACATCTTCACGCGCACTCATGCGGCCCCTCCATCGGTAATGGTCCAAGCATCGTCATTAATCATCGCCGTGCGGGCGGTTTCTGCCGCCCCACCGCTGGTGTAGTTCGAGGCCCCAAAATCCACACTCACCCCGCTCTGCAACGCTTGCCCGCTCCAGGCCAGCAGCAGCGCATCGTATGCGGGGGTGGTAAGTCCCGGCGTGCTCTTTAGGAACCAATCGGCATAGAGAACCGAAGTCACATCCCACCCGGAGAGATCC
>NZ_JBAHUQ010000090.1 GCF_036689865.1 Magnetococcus sp. PR-3 | reverse complement strand
ATATTCAGAACTTTGAGCGCTGCAGAGATCGTGCTTCGGTGCACACCAGAGTGAACGGCTTTCTCGTTGCAAGGCATCTGGATGTACCACCACATGAGCCAAAAGCTCTTCTTTCTTCAGCTTCCGATCGCACTTGCTTCTCTGAGAAGGCTCCAACTTTGGACGCTTCAGCCATTCATAAATCGTCGATCGTTACAAAGCATTTAACCACTTGTAAACATGTGAAAAGCTCTTCAGTTTGAAGTATACTGGATTGCACGTTTTGGTGTTTTACTGGCTCAAAACCTTGCAATTCCAGGATGGTAAAATGAAGCCTCGCCGCACCCGCCCCGACCCCCAAGGTGATCTGTTTCGCTCCCGTCTTGAGCATATGGTTGATCCAAGCCACGAACTGGTGAAATTGGCCAATCGGATTGATTGGCAGGGGCTGGAGGATCGCTTTGAACCGCTCTATACCGATATTGGCCA
>NZ_JBAHUQ010000089.1 GCF_036689865.1 Magnetococcus sp. PR-3 | reverse complement strand
CTGGCATTATCCATAACGATAACGCTGGGCTCCTTTAATTCAGGCAATAGCATCTTTTCAATCCATGCCTCAACCAACGTAGCATGACACGAACCCTCAAAGATCATAGGCGTTAGCCACTCCTTACCGCGTTGGGCCATGATCAAGTTGGTGCGCTTGCGCTTGCTCCCCGCAAAGTTACCATAGACCTTTTCACCCTTTGGTGCCCACGCATGACGGCGAATCACCTCTTCTTCAAATCCGCTTTCATCAAAATAGACTATATTTTCATGACCGTACTGATCCCAGTGGCGGTATAGGTCAGCCCAATAGTACGCTCTTTTTTCTGTACATCTTTCAATGTAGCGCTTCGTTTTTTTTACCGATCCCAAGCTTCCTTAGCGCAGCACTGATAGTGGTGTCACAAACCCCGAAATGAACGGCGCGCTCTCTTTGCAAAGCGTCTGGATAGGCTTTGACATGTTCTATCAAGGCTTCCTTGTTTAA
>NZ_JBAHUQ010000088.1 GCF_036689865.1 Magnetococcus sp. PR-3 | reverse complement strand
AGATTGATTACAAACCCCGTCTTTTTTGAGGCGGGGTTTGTTTTTGCGCAAAGCTATGATGTAAGCGGAGTCAATTGGGGAGAATTTTGGAAAAACCTTCTGAATACATTCAGGCAGCGATCAAAGGGCTTATTGGGTTTTTTATTGACCAAAAAGCGTCTAATTAAAGCCCTGATCAGGGCTATCTTCTTCATATTCTGGCAAGCCGCAGTTAACAAGCACTGCTCCCTTACTTTGCTTAAGCCTCGCATGCGGGCATAACGATACCCATGCAGTTGCTTGGCATCAGCAAAGCTTCGCTCGACGGTTTCCTTGCGCCGCTTGTAGATCTGCTTGCCCCATGGCGTATAGCGATTCGCATTAATACGCTCTTTACTCTCTTCCCACACATGTCGGGTCAGAACCTTGGTGTGATTGGCTGATTGAGTGCAACGAAATAAAAGTGCACACCGCTTACATACTTTTGGGGCAGAGTGGTACTGTCGATAACCTTCAC
>NZ_JBAHUQ010000087.1 GCF_036689865.1 Magnetococcus sp. PR-3 | reverse complement strand
CCATTCCGCAATTGTCTTATTTTCATTGAACATTTAATTTTTGGTATTAAAATTTTAACTCAGGCGCGGAAATGAAATTTAAATCACAATCCAATTTCAACGATGAACAGTTAAAAAACATGAGGGGTGGATCTTAAACCATCTGCCGACTAGAAAATGCCATCAGATAATCGTATCTATTCCCATTCTATCATAGCCATCATAGTGTTTATGATGCTGCTGTTTCAGATTCCACCCCAAGCTCATGCATTCCCACAGGTTCCAACCCAAGTTCATGCATTCCCAAATTCGCCAGTCTGTCAGCGGGCAATTGACAAACTGGCCGCACGGATAGACCTGTCTCGGCGCGAGCTAAAAACCCAGCTTAATTGGAATAAACAACGTCTACCAGTTTATTTAAAGAACTCTTTTTTGGGCGTACAGAAGGAAGTTCTGGAACCTCTGTATACGCCTGTAAAGGACCACTGTTCTCGCGCGGCCTCCAGCAAAATGAAAAAAAATATGGCCAAGTTCCATACCGAGGTCACCAAAGTGCG
>NZ_JBAHUQ010000086.1 GCF_036689865.1 Magnetococcus sp. PR-3 | reverse complement strand
ATTTCAGGAGATTTGCCGCCTGCTTTCTTGGCTGCCGCTTGTGCCCGCCAGTTGTAAAGGTTCTTTGAATTGACATCCAGTTGCTCGGCGATCTCCGGCACGGATTGATCCGTGCTGTTCATCAGGTCGACAGCACGATCCTTGAACTCCAGGGTGTACCGTTTTAATTGTCGTTTGCTCATCAAGACACCTCTTCTTATGTGGGAGTCCTATTCTCCCTCAGAAATAGTGTCCAAAAAAGTGTAACCACCTCAGGATGTGGGGGGGTTGTTAAATCCTATGGATTCAACACGCCCCCCACAATGACTGCATAAGCTGTTGCAGTTAGCTACGTCCTATTACGTCCTATTAGGTACTTTGGTAACATGGGTGTGAAACAGATCTATCTTCTTTTTCATTTGGCTGGAAACTGTGGTCGAACATTTCGTCTTAACTGGCCTATACAGAGGTTCCAGAAACTTTTTCTTTACACCCAAATAGGCATTCTTTACTGAAGCCGGTAGGCGTTGTTTATGCCTATGAAGCTCGGTTTTCAGATCGTGCCGAGACTGGTTGATCCGTGCGACCAATTTGTCTATTGCCCGCTGACAGTCTGCCATACCAACAGATTGTTTCTTAACTGGTATTTT
>NZ_JBAHUQ010000085.1 GCF_036689865.1 Magnetococcus sp. PR-3 | reverse complement strand
CATCCGTTACCGATACATCATAGGAGCCTGTGATGTAACTGTTGGTATTGGCCGCCAGGGCAGAAGCTTGGTCTTTCAGACCGGCCCCGTAAGTAACCGTACCGGTTGTATCGGACTCAATGGCCGAGAGTTCTGCAACCGTACCCGCATCCGTGACCGATACATCGTAAGCACCGGTTACGTAGCTGTTGGTGTTGGCGGCCAGCGCTGAGGCCTGATCTTTCACGCCCAGGCCGTAAGTCACCGTACCGGTCGTTGCTGTCTCAATGGCGGAGAGTTCAGCGACTGTTGCAGCATCTGTTACCGATACATCGTAAGCACCGGTCACATAGCTGTTGGTATTGGCACCCAGTGCTGAGGCGTTATCTTTCAGCCCCAGACCGTAGGTCACCGTTCCGCTGGTAGCCGTCTCAATGGCCGAGAGTTCTGCCATGGTGCCTGCGTCAGTAACCGAAACATCGTAAGAACCGGTTACGTAGCTGTTGGTGTTGGCACCCAGTGCAGAGGCGTTATCTTTCAGACCCAGACCGTAAGTCACCGTACCGCTGGTGGCCGTCTCAATGGCCGAGAGCTCTGCAACTGTACCGGCATCTGTTACCGATACATCATAAGAGCCTGTGATGTAGCTGTTGGTATTGGCCGCCAGGGCTGA
>NZ_JBAHUQ010000084.1 GCF_036689865.1 Magnetococcus sp. PR-3 | reverse complement strand
AGCTTCTTGATCGGCTCTTTACGATGGAAAGCAGCATTGTCCATCACTATGACACTGGGTCGCTTCAATTCAGGTAGAAGCATTTTTTCTATCCATGTCTCAACCAAATCAGCATTACATGAAAAATCAAATATGACCGGAGCCAGCCACTTCTTACCCCGCTGAGCCATGATCAAGTTACTACGCTTGTGATTTCTGCCCGGAGTCTCTCCATAGACTTTAACACCCCTGCTTGCCCATGCATGTTGACGATTAACTGACTCTTCAAAGCCACTTTCATCAAAATAAACAATGTTTTCTTTTCCATATAGCATCCAGCACCGACGTAACTCAGCCAGAAACTCCACTCTTTTCTTGTGATTACGTTCCGCGTAGCGCATCGTTTTTTTTACGGATGCCCATCTTTTTTAGCGCTGCGCTGATCGTGGCTTTATGAACGCCAAAATGGGCTGCTCGCTCTCTTTGTAAAGCATCTGGACAGGCTTTCACATGCGCAGCAAGCTCTGCTTTATCAAGCTTGTGTCCCTGGGAACGTCGTTGGCTGGGTTCAAGCGAAGGACGCTTGAGCCAGTTATAGATCGTGGCTCGGCTTATTTGAAACAGCACTGCAGCATCTGCTTTGCTGCCACCTGCATCAATGAAGTCGATCACGCGTTGGCGGAGTTCGATGTCATAGCTCATAATGCTTTATTATAA
>NZ_JBAHUQ010000083.1 GCF_036689865.1 Magnetococcus sp. PR-3 | reverse complement strand
CGGTACCCTCAGGCAACTTGAGAATGCCGGTTACGTCCGTGGTACGGAAGTAGAACTGGGGACGATAGTTCGAGAAGAAGGGTGTATGACGACCGCCCTCTTCTTTGGTCAGAATGTAGGATTCTGCCTTAAACTTGGTGTGGGGAGTGATCGACCCAGGCGCAGCCAGAACCTGACCACGCTGGACGTCTTCACGCTTAGTGCCACGCAGCAGCACACCCACGTTATCACCAGCTTGACCTTGGTCGAGAAGCTTACGGAACATCTCAACACCGGTGCAGGTGGTGTTCTCAGTATCTTTCAGACCAATGATCTCGATGGTCTCACCCACCTTAACCATGCCACGCTCAATACGGCCAGTTACAACCGTACCACGACCGGAGATGGTGAACACATCTTCGATTGGCATCAGGAAGGCTTGATCCAAAGGACGCTCAGGCTCAGGGATGTAGGCGTCAACCTCATCCATCAGCTTATTGATAGAGGGCACGCCCATATCAGCAGCTTCGCCTTCTAGGGCCTTTAGAGCGGATCCTGCAACCACTGGAATGTCGTCGCCAGGGAAGTCGTAAGAAGAAAGCAGCTCACGCACTTCCATCTCGACCAACTCAAGCAGCTCTTCGTCATCAACCTGGTCAACCTTGTTCAGGTAAACAACCAGAGCAGGCACACCAACCTGACGCGCCAGCAGGATGTGCTCACGGGTCTGAGGCATGGGGCCATCAGC
>NZ_JBAHUQ010000082.1 GCF_036689865.1 Magnetococcus sp. PR-3 | reverse complement strand
TGAAACCAAATTTCTCAATCTGATGATCAACTCTTTCAAGATAGGGAATACTATCGTGCACGCTGGCTGGGGTTATGTGGGTATCGGTAATGATGGCATGCTTACCATCTACTGTGCGGTGATCCAGATAGAAAAAGCCTTTGGGCTTCCCTTCCCGGACCATATAGCCACTCTCAGGGTCTGTCTGACTAACCTTTACCTCTTTGCTCTCAGACTTTACCGCTTTCTCCTTCAGCGGCTTTTTTCCTCTGTTACGGCGATCCTCCTCAACCGCAGCATCCAACGCTTCTAGATAGTGCAGTGGAGCTTTCTCCCGCTCCTCCATATAATGCTTGCCTTTGTTGGCATTGGCTTTTAGGTGCGTGCTATCTGTGTACAAAACGCGCCCTTCAACCATGCCTTGACCCATAGCTTGCTGAACAATTTCGTCAAATATCTCTTGGTAAATCGTGCTCTCATTGAAACGGCGACGACGATTCTGGCTTATGGTCGATGCGTTGGGGACTTTCTGAGTTAAACTGAACCCTAAAAACCAGCGATAGGCTACATTGACCTCAATATCCCGTATCAATTGCCGCTCACTTCGGATCCCGTACAGATACCCTATGAAAAGCATCTTAAATAGCACAACGGGGTCCAGCGCTGGACGCCCATTGTCTGCACAGTACAGATGTCGGACACGATCTCGTATAAATTCAAACTCAATCGCTGCATCTATCTTGCGAAGAAGATGATCCTCTGGAACCAGGGACGATAACGTCACCATCTCCAACTCATATTGTTTGGCTTGCGGGTC
>NZ_JBAHUQ010000081.1 GCF_036689865.1 Magnetococcus sp. PR-3 | reverse complement strand
CGGGGAATTCCATTCCCCGAAACTCAATAAAACCGTCCCCGGCGCGGAGCGCACAGAATAGCGGGGACATAGAACAAAGGGGTAGGGCATGTCATTTGTGTGTGGGCATTTTGAAAAGAGAGAGCGTGACGGGCTTGTGGGTTATGTCGGAAATGTCAGTATTCGTGGGTTGAATGGTGACGTCGCGTTAGCACCGGTTGATAAGTATAGTGAGGGTAGCCCAGATTATTTAGTAAAGGTGCGTGAGTCTGGCCATGGCTGGGAAGAGATGGGGGGTGGCTGGGCGCATCCGATGAAGAAAGGGGGGACGCTTATTAATATATGTGTGGATGGCCCACATCTTCCTGAGCCTATAAGGCTGACAGCGTTTCCCGTGGATGGTGATCAGCAGGGAGAGAAGTTGGAGGTCAAGTGGTCAAGGCCAAGTAAAAAGGATAAAAAAGGCTCTGATAAGGATGTTGGTGTAGGGAAAGAGGACGAGCCTTTTTAAGTTAGTTGGGAGATTAGGGTAGAGGCTCGCAGCCGTATAGGTTGCGGGCCTTGTTGCGTAATGGGGGGTGGTGGTATCACCCCCCCGTCAGATTACAGGATATGGGGTAGGGGCAATGGATAAACAGAAATTTGAAATAAAGTATATAGGGGTCGATGCACTTCATGTTGCCTTCCAAGGTAACGCAACTAGAAAAGTGCTTGAAAGCTTAGAGCGGGCCAAGCTGGAAGCTAAGCAAGGTGGCGAGGATGTGTGGTGGGAGTATGGAGGGGTTTATGGCATCGTGCGCGGTTATGGAACAAGCGCTACTAAAGGGTATGCCTATATCGTAGATACTGGCCCTATGGGGG
>NZ_JBAHUQ010000080.1 GCF_036689865.1 Magnetococcus sp. PR-3 | reverse complement strand
ACAAAATGGCGAGAATACGCATCAAAACCGATATCCATTCAATATTTACTGGCGTCTAGATTTGGTTTTGACTGACTATAAGTGGACAGTTAAGGCAAACAAACCTCACTACGGCTACAACGCCCATGCTGCCGTGGATATGGATTCTGAACGCATTCGGGGCATCGAGCTGACCTCGGCCAATGTTGGTAATTCAGTCATGTTCAACGACCTGATTCAAGGTGATGAACAGTCTGTATTTGCCGACAAGGGTTACTACAAGCAAGATCGTAAGCATACCCTGCGGCACTTCGGCATCCTGTGTGGCATACTGGATAAAGCCCATGCTGGCCATCCGTTGAGTGCCAAACAGAAGAAGCGTAACAAACGGTCTGGACGAATCCGTTCAGGCGTTGAACGTCTTTTCGGCGTGATGAAACGCCACTATGGTATGAGCTGAGTTCGTTATGTTGGGTTGGCCCGTAATACCGCCCATCTACACTTGGAGGCTCTGGCTATCAATATGAAACGAATGCTGGCCCTATCAAAAGCATGAGTCCGACAGGACTCGTGCGCCTGAAATCCGGTTTTTCACCGGATTTCAGAGGGAAAACACGTCTTTTGTATGCTGATTTTTGCGTTTCAGCAGCCGATCGATGAGGTGAAGCTGCTTTTTTCAAAGGTCTCAAGGTGGAGTCAAAGTATTGCCAGCCCCATCACCCATCTATAGAAGAGTCAAAAAAGGGATGCGCAACTTTCTAGATCCCAGATTGGAAGGTCTGGTGGAAGACCCCCAGAAGTAGCCTTAAGTTTTTGGAAGGGTAGCTACATGTGTATGTAGCTATCCACTTTCTACCCCTTGGAGTAAGTCAATGCAACTGATAGGGAAAATAGCTGTTGTACTATGGATGCTCGTCTACATCCCTTCCGCCCATGCAGATCCCACAAGCTATAAAACTTTTCCTTTT
>NZ_JBAHUQ010000079.1 GCF_036689865.1 Magnetococcus sp. PR-3 | reverse complement strand
CGTTTCTGCCTGGAGATGAAAACCGTACTCTTGGTGACCTTATGGCCTCTGTATCCTCGGTCCACATAACAGCGCTTGGGGCGTACTCCTGATACGCGCGTTGATTGGGCCAAAGCCTGAATAAGTGTGCGCCCATCATAAGGATTGCCTGGAAAAGAGAGCATCCCCAGAACAAAACCCTCTCGATTGGTCGTTGTCACACTAACCTTACTGCCAAATTCATACTTTTTATGGGCTTTGCCCTTGGCAATACAAGCCGTGTGTGGCTCATGCAGGCTGTAGAGCTTGTTGTTGTCCGTGCGTTGTTGTTCCATCAAACGTTCCGCCAGGGTCAGTTCCTTGTGCAATGTCATCTGGGCATCGGCATCCTGCTCGGGGAGTTTACGCCATAACTCTCTGACCACCCGGCCCAACCAGGTCTTGAGTCTACGCACCTCACGCCCCATGCGTTTCATCTGTCTGGCGTGGGCATAACGGCCAGCTTTCTGTACCGTCTGCGGGCCTTTGCGGGCATAACTCTGACGTAATCCAATGGAGAAACGAGTGGCC
>NZ_JBAHUQ010000078.1 GCF_036689865.1 Magnetococcus sp. PR-3 | reverse complement strand
AATGCCACAAGACGCGCCCGGCTCCGATTGAAAAGTCTGGCATCCGTTGGATGGGCAATGTTCTTGGGCTGAACCGTTGTATCCACCGTTACCCGCTCAAGACTGGACAGTTTTAGCGCGCCAAACTGAAGGCCAAGGCTTATGGTCTCCTCCAACAGTTGCTCAAGCCCCTTCTTACCAACCCGCTTGCGCCACTTGGATAGACCACTTCGCGCGATGGGTTTCTCATGGGTAAAGAATGTGGTGCCACACAGGTATTGCCAGTATGGATTCTCTGGCCAGTGATTGACCACATCATCTTCAGAGAGCCCATACATGGATTGAAGCAGGGTCAGCCCAACCATCATCCGTGTGGAGTTGGCTGGGCGGCCAATGTCGGTATAGAGCGGTTCAAACCGATCTTCCAGACCTTTCCAATCCACTCGGTCAGCCAGTTTCACCAGTTCGTGGCTGGGATCGACCATATGCTCAAGACGGGGGCGAAATAGATCCCCCTGGGGATCGGGGCGGGTGCGGCGAGGCTTCATTTTTCCATCCTGAAATTGCAAGCTTTTGAGCCAGTAAAACAGCAAAACTTGCAATCCAGTATACTTCAAAAAGAAGCGCTTCTCACACGTTTACATGAGGTTAAATGATATAGAACGATCGA
>NZ_JBAHUQ010000077.1 GCF_036689865.1 Magnetococcus sp. PR-3 | reverse complement strand
GTATCTAAAAAGCCACTCAATCGAGTGGCTTTTTTGTGCCTGAAAATCCTCATCCTTACCATACGCTCCGTAAAAAATCGTCTTAGCCATTACCATGCATGCTCCAATTACAAATCAGCTCTCCAGAAATATTCTCTGCATAGGCGGCCGTCTCTTATCAAAACAGCTGTACGGTATAAAATATTTAACAGGGTTCAACCCATAATATTTTACAGTCCAGGCCGAGTCGGTCATACCCATCGCATTAAATAGGTGAGAGCGATCTTTGTGTATGTATCCAACGCAACTCTACATCACCATTCCGGTTTGCCCTTAGCAATCAAAATATCTTTATGGACTAGAAAGAAAAACGGGTAACCGCTGTTTTTAGATTTGTTAATGAAGATCGACTTTTTTCTATTCCAGTCAATTCTGCATAAATCAAAAAAAAGAGGAATCGGGGGAAGCTGTTTATCCAGCAACTCAAGCATGGTGCATGAAGAAAAGAGCAGAGAGCTAAGGTTTAAACGTGAGGCATCAATATTCCTCAAAAGATGTGCGCGTGACATATTCAAACTCAATGAAGGCGCACCGTTAAGCAAATATTTTTTAATGAATTGATGAACAGTGGCGTTTTTTCTATCTGAGCCCGTTCTCGGAAAAAGCTTAAAAAGGAAATGTGGAAGCGGAGTAAGGGGAAACCATTCATCCAGCAACACAAGCACGGTGCATGCAGAAAAGAGAAGAGGCTAACGTATAAACGTGAGGCATCAATATTCCTCAAAAGATGTGCGCGTGACATATTCAAACTCAATGAAGGCGCACCGTTAAGAGATATTTTTTAATGAATTGATAAACGGCAGTGTTTTTTTTCTATATGAGCCTGTTCTCGGAAAAAAAGCTTAAAGAGGAAATGTGGAAGCGGAGTCAGGGGAAACCATTCATCCAGCAACACAAGCACGGTGCATGAAGAAAAGAAAAGAGGCTAACGTATAAACGTGAGGCATCAATATTCCTCAAAAGATGTGTGCGTGACATATTCAAACTCAATGAAGGCGCACCGTTAAGAGATATTTTTTAATGAATTGATAAACGGCAGTTTTTTTTCTATATGAGCCTGTTCTCGGAAAAAACTTAAAAAGGAAATGTGAAAGCGGAGTCAGGGGAAACCATTCATCCAGCAACACAAGCACGGTGCATGAAGAAAAGAGAAGAGGCTAACGTATAAACGTGAGGCATCAATTTTCCTCAAATGATGTGTGCGTGACATATTCAAACTCAATGAAGGCGGACCGTTAAGCGAATATTTTTTAATGAATTGATGAACAGTGGCGTTTTTTCTATCTGAGCCCGTTCTCGGAAAAAGCTTAAAAAGGAAATGTGGAAGCGGAGTCAGGGGAACCCATTCATCCAGCAACACAAGCAAGGTGCATGAAGAAAAGAGCAGAGAGCTAACGTTT
>NZ_JBAHUQ010000076.1 GCF_036689865.1 Magnetococcus sp. PR-3 | reverse complement strand
GCACACAACGAAAAACGGCCTCCTAATAGGAGGCCGTTAATTTCGTAAAAATGGTGGGCGATACTGGGTTTGAACCAGTGACCCCTGCCATGTCAAGGCAGTGCTCTACCGCTGAGCTAATCGCCCGTTGTGTACTACGGAGCCGCTATTATGCAGATATTGGGCGGGCATGGCAACAGATTTTTTTAGTTTTTTTGAAAGAGTCTATTAACTTATTAAAACAATGGATTAAGCTGTTCTTTCTATACCAAGCATGCTGGCCATAACTGCTTTGGCGGGTGAATGGGTACAGCTAATTGTTAATATATAAGAACTGTCGTTGTAATCGATTTTCTGTAAGAGATTGCGAAAAACCCCGTCAGTCTAGTCGGGGGCCCGTTAAGCCGTTACGGTGGGTCGTGGTCATAAGGTCGAGTGACATTCGCCATTCTGAATTCAGACCTCAAAATACCGCAACTAGGCCGATTCATGAATGCCTGACATGATATCAGCAATATCTATGATAATATGATCAAAAATATATTTTTTTATATGAGGTCGTACTAGACATAAATAACCATTCTTGTCTGGTCTGTTATCTACAGGCTGGTAGTCTATTGGTCTCTACTCTTTGCTCATGAGGCCTGTTGTGTGGTCGGCAACCCTCTTAGGTTCTAAGTACTTCTTTCTCTTGCTAAGATTAGAGAATGTAAAGGCAGTTCTTACCTCTGCCTAGTGAGAAGGTGAGTCATACTTTACAAGTATAAAAGATCCGTCCTTGCAAGCTTAAAGGCATCGTCTCTTAAATGCATCCTTAGAGACAATAGATCCTAAATTGATGTACGCAAAAACTCCCTTGACTGTCTATTATTCGCCATCTAAGATTCCAGCATTCAGGCCACCTTAGCTCAGTTGGTAGAGCAGTTCACTCGTAATGATCAGGCCTTCGGTTCAATTCCGGAAGGTGGCACCATTTATCTATTTAGACGTCAGTACCTTAGCCATGCTATAGCATGGCTTTTTTCTTGGGCAAAAATCAGAGGTTGCCTTATTGTTGCCTAAACCATCATTTCGAGTGCTATTGATTTTTTACTACCCAACAAGCTTCAAGCCATGATTTATCTCTACATGGAGTGTGATGTTGTTGGAGTATTCCAGCAGATGTTCACTGCCCAGGTAACCAGACCTTTTCACCATGGATGGTGATAGCCATGCCCCCATTCCTGGATTACACTTCAGTTCCAGATAACGTTTCAATACAAAAGACAATTATAATTCGTCGATCGTTCAGAAGCTCGTTTGAGTAATGGGTTCCAAGGTTGATTCCTGGGATGACATGAAGGTCTGTATCCAGAAAAGCAGCCAAAGAAGCCTCAGCTTCTTCAAAATGAGGCGGAGGTTATAGCCAATCCCTGAAATTAGGGCATTCAACTGGTCACCGAGCAGACCTCGGAGAAAGTTTCTATCCAACCGGCCCTCA
>NZ_JBAHUQ010000075.1 GCF_036689865.1 Magnetococcus sp. PR-3 | reverse complement strand
TATTGAGAACGCTTCGCATCTTAAGAGATGCCGGGGGCTGGCAGGCCCCCGGCGAAGGAATGAGTTTGCACAGTCATTCCCCCAAACCCACGATTAAGGACCGTCCAAGAACCTCACCGTGGAAAAGATCTTACCGGGATAAAATCCCGGTCTAATTCTTTCCGCTTCATGAACCAGACTTTACGGCTTTTCGGGTTCCCATCAAAACAAACCACATGCTTGTTTTTCATAGCCCACTCCTTAAAACCGCCCGACTCACGAAGCAGACTATCACCGACTTTTTGAACCTCATCCCCAAGCCCCATAAGAACAAGCTCCCAGCGGATTTCATTCCACTTTACAAGTGTGCCATCCCATGGAATCACACTTATTTTTTTGGGCTTCCCCTGATAAAGCTGGCTCATACCCACCCCCAAAGCAGGGATGCAGAAACCACAAAACAGAGGATAAAAATCACATAACCTAAATTTTCTATTGTTTTGTCCATCGTTCGCCCCTTTTGGTGAGAATTTGCACCCCAAACCTTCCCTTTTTATCGAGATAGGGGAGCCGGTTTCGAACCCGACTCCCCAGGGGGGCAAACTGGTTTTGCGTTCATGAACAAGAGACTTTAAATCTGCTTGTTCATGACCAAGAGACAAACATATCTGATTTATGTTTGTCAAGCGGTCATGAACAGATTATCATTTTTTTGGGCAATACAAATCCTGAAGAAGGGGCAAGCATCATGATGACAATCGATAATTACTGTGATCTAGCTAAACAAAACCATGCACTTAAGAATGACTCCGCTTTAGCTGAAGCCCTGAATCTAAAAAGAAACGCTATCTCAAATTGGCGCACCAAGCGTGCTTGGCCAAATGATGAATCAATGGTTGCCCTTGCAGAGTTGGCGGGGAAAGATCCAGGAGAAGCCCTTTTGCACCTAGCATCATGGCGCACAGGGGGTAAAGCTCATCAAGAGTGGCAAAAATTATTCATGACTCTTACGGGAACGGCAGCAATATTTGCTCTGTTTTTCGTAGATTCTTCAACGTTTTTCGATATGTCGAATATGCAATACGTATGCATTGGTGGGGTGTATGCAACAAAGCTCAATACATCTTATGCGACACTATATGAAAACCATGATTCTTGGCTTTTCAAGCTATTACAGCCATTACAAAGATCTGACAGCAGATAGAGATCTTTTCACCAACCCACGCTGCACAATTAGCATCATACTTTCAGGACTTAGCAGATAGGCTAAGAGAGTATTCAGAATCCAACCAACCAATCCATGCCAGACAACAAGCAGCTATCGCAACGGCTCAACTTGTCCATGAAGCAGCTTGGGATGTATTGCGGCTAGAAAAAGCAGGTCTACATAAAGAGGCTGCAATTGTTCAGGTAGCCACACAGAGTGGCTTACCTATGTGGGTATTAAGATCCGCAGCAGAAAACCACAGACTAGCATTCCTCAACCACCATAAAGGCTCACGAGACAGCATGATCAAAGACCTTTGGGAGGAAGGCAAAACCCAAAAATATATTTCTGACTTAGTCGGGCTTTCACCATCACAAATCAGCAGAATTTGCAATTCAGCTAATGACGCATAACTAAC
>NZ_JBAHUQ010000074.1 GCF_036689865.1 Magnetococcus sp. PR-3 | reverse complement strand
TGCGAGTCCTCTACAGGCCCTACAGGGGGAACTGTTAGCCGAACGGCAAGGGTGTCCACCGCGAGGTGGGATCTGAAGGAAGCCGAAGGCAAAGCGCTGATCTGACGAACAGGAATCGCATACGAGGCGGTCATGCTGGATGAGGAGGCGATTATCTCTAAAGTCCAAAACCTGTACGGAGAGCATGGACGTATATGCGGCAGATATAAGCGTGAAGGTGCGTGTGCATTACCCGGGGAGATCTGCATGCCTGCCATGTGCTACTGACATCGAGAGGTGTTGGGATGGGCGTGCAGAAGTCAGCCGAGGGCATAGTAGGGATATCGACCATCCTGAAGGCCCGAACATGTTGGAGTAGGTGAGGAGCTTGAGTCTCGATGGAGGAGGTAGGCGCAGATGACCGCACTGAGATGTGCGGAGCTACTGGGGAGTGCAGCGGACGGAATCCGTCTGTGTACCCGGATGGCGTGCCAAACCCCACGGCGATGAGAGATGAGCCGAGCCTGGAGTACGGTTGTTTGTTGGAAGCAGTGGTCGAGAGGGAGAACATGAGGCGTGCGCTACACCGAGTGAAGAGTAACCGAGGATCAGCAGGTGTGGACAACATGCCGCTATCCGAGTTAGTAGGTTACTTGAAACAGGCGTGGCCACGGATCAAAGAGGAACTGCTGGCAGGAAGTTACATGCCGCAACCGGTGCGCAAGGTAGAGATACCGAAGCCTGGGGGAAAAGGGGTGCGCATGTTGGGCATTCCGACGGTATTGGACCGACTGATCCAGCAGGCGTTGAATCAGGTATTGCAGCCGATATTTGATAAGGATTTTTCAGACTCCAGCTATGGTTTTAGGGCGGGTCGGAGTGCCCATGATGCGGCGCGCAAGGCGCGGGATCATGTAGCATCCGGCAAGCGCTGGACGGTGGATCTGGATCTGGAGAAGTTTTTTGACCGGGTGAATCACGACATATTGATGTCGCGGGTCGCGCGGAAGATCGGGGACGGACGGGTATTGAAGTTAATACGGAGATACCTGGAATCTGGGATGATGGCAGGGGGCGCAGTATCTCCGCGCACCCAAGGCACACCGCAGGGTGGGCCGCTGTCACCTCTGCTGTCCAACATACTGTTGGATGATCTGGACAAGAAACTTGAGAGTGACGGGCATACCTTCTGTCGCTATGCAGATGATTGCAATATCTATGTTGCATCGAAGCAGGCGGGTGAACGGGTGCTTGCCACGGTAAGCCGACACCTTGAGGAGGAACTCAAGCTCAAGGTGAACCAGGAGAAGAGTGCGGTAGACCGCCCGTGGAAGCGGACGTTCTTAGGGTACAGCATGACCTTTCATAAAGTCCCGAGGCTGAAGGTAGCCCGTGGGAGTGTGGAACGGTTCAAGGGCAAACTCAAAGAACAGTTTCGCATGGGAAGAGGCCGCAATCTTCAAAGGTTCATTGGGTCTTTGACTCCAGTCCTTCGGGGATGGGCGAACTATTTCAAGCTTTCGGAAGTGAAGGGTATTTTCGAGGATCTGGACGGATGGATTCGGCGAAAGCTACGAGCCATCATCTGGCGTCAATGGAAACGCACCTACAGACGAGCCAGAAACCTGATAAAACGGGAACTGACAGAGGAGCGTGCTTGGCGCTCGGCAACCAACCAACGCGGTGCGTGGTGGAATGCCGGGGCCAGCCACATGAATGCTGCCTTTCCCAAGAAGTTCTTTGATCGTCTTGGTCTTCTATCTCTGCTTGGACAAAGACAGAGACTTCAATCTC
>NZ_JBAHUQ010000073.1 GCF_036689865.1 Magnetococcus sp. PR-3 | reverse complement strand
ACCATCAGTGTTGAGGTCGCTTCCGTCGCCGATGCACCTGAACTGAGTGCCGGGGATGTTACCGGTCAGGAAGATGCGGCGACCATTGCTCTGGATATCGCTTCCGCGGTGACCGATACCGATGGTTCCGAATCCATTACCAGTGTGGTCATTAGCGATGTGCCAGATACCGTGACCTTAAATGCTGGTGAAGATAATGGCGACGGTACCTGGACCCTGGAAGCAGGGGATCTGGAGGGTTTGACCGCCACCGTAGATGGTGATGTCTCCGGCGTGTTTAACATGGGCGTCACCGTCAACGTGCTAGATAGCGATGCCGATGCTGGTGGTGATGACACCACCTCGGTCTCCACCGACTTCACCCTGACCGTAAACCCTGAGTCCGATGGTGTAGAGATTACGGCTGGATCAGCCTCTGGCACCGAAGATCAGTGGATCTCTGTTAATGAGCCTACCTTTGAAATTCAGGATACCGATGGTTCTGAGTCCATTACCGGTGTAACCCTGACCGGTATTCCCGAAGGCACAGAGATGCGCCTGGAAGATGGTACCGAGATCACCGTTGGGGCTGATGGCACCGCCATAATCCCCATGGATGCGGTTACGGAGGGTAGTGACGACACCTACTCTATTGATGGCCTGGAGATCAAAGCCCCTGAAGATTCCAATGAGGACTTCTCATTAGGCGTCAGTGTAGAGACCACTGATAGCAATGGGGCCACCATGGAAACGGTCATTGATACTGGCGTTATCAATGTTGAAGTGGTTTCCGATGCCGACACCCCTGACCTGACGGCTAACGATGTTACCGGCAATGAAGATGCGGCGACCATTGACCTGGATATCTCTGCGGCGGTCACCGATGTGGATGGTAGTGAGTCCATTACCGCTGTCACCATTACCAACGTGCCCGACAGCATGGCGCTGAGCGCAGGTACCGATAACGAAGATGGGACCTGGACCCTGGATGCTGGGGATCTGGAGGGTTTGACCGCCACCGTAGATGGGGATCTCTCCGGTAGCTGGGACCTGGGTGTAACCGTGGATGTGCTGGATGCTGATGCCGATGGCACAGGGGATGATACCAGCACCCGCAGCACCGACTTTACCGTGACCGTAACCCCAGATGCCGATGGTGTAACCATTACCGATGGCAGTGGCTCAGGCGTAGAAGATCAGTGGATCTCTGTGAACGAGCCGATGTTTGAAATTCAGGATACCGATGGCTCAGAAGCCATTACCGGTGTAACCATTACCGGCGTGCCCGATGGTGCAGAGATCCGCATGGATGATGGCACCAGCATTACCGTGACCGATGGCAGTGCCACCATCCCCATGACGTATGTGACCGAAGCTGCGGACAACACCTACACCATTGATGGTTTGGAAGTTAAAGCCCCTAGCGATTCCAATGTGGACTTTGACTTAGGCGTTACCGTTACCACAGTTGATGAGGCTGGTGCCACCACCGATACAACGGTGGATAGTGGTTCCATTAGCATTGAAGTGGTTTCCGCTGCCGATGATCCTTCCCTTACCGCCAATGATGTATCGGGTAACGAAGATGCCGCAACCATTGCTATTGATATCACCTCTGCGGTGACCGATACCGATGGTTCTGAATCCATCACCTCCGTCGTCATTAGTGATGTGCCCGATACCGTCACCTTCTCGGCCGGTGTGGATAATGGAGATGGTAGCTGGACCCTGGAAGCTGGAGATCTAGATGGTTTGACCGCGACGGTGGATGGTGATGTCTCCGGCGTGTTTGACATGAACGTCACCACCAACGTTCTGGATGCTGATGCCGACGGCGCAGCAGGTAATGATACCTCCAGCAGCAGTGACAGCTTTACCCTGACGGTTGATCCTGATGCCGACGAAGTGACCTTCACCGCCGGTTCAGCTTCTGGCGATGAAGATAGTTGGATGGATGTGAACTCCGGCTTTGGCGTGACCGACACCGACGGTTCTGAGTCTGTGACGGCTGTGACCATTACCGGCATTCCCGATGGGGCCTCCTTACAGATGGAAGATGGCACCACCATTGAGATCACCGATGGTTCCGCCACCCTCTCTATGGATCAAGTCACCGACAATGGTGACGGCACCTACAGCCTGGATGGCTTGCAGGTGATGGCCCCTGAAGATTCCAATGCGAACTTCGATATGGGCATCTCTGTCACCACCACCGATAGAAACGGCGTCACCAGTGATACCGAGATTACCGACGGAACCATTAGTGTTGAGGTCGCCTCCGTCGCCGATGCACCTGAATTGAGTGCCGGTGATGTCACCGGTGGTGAAGATGCCGCTAGTATCCCCCTGGATATCGCTTCCGCAGTTACCGATGTAGATGGT
>NZ_JBAHUQ010000072.1 GCF_036689865.1 Magnetococcus sp. PR-3 | reverse complement strand
TTTTTTTTTATTGGCTCACAGGTTCGCACATCTCATATTCCATACCTTTACAGACTGCATAGTGGTACTTGGGAGCCTGTTCAACCTCCTCCACTGCATCCGGGTTCACTGATCCGGTAATTTCCTTTTTATCCAACCTGTGAAAATGCCCAATCACATACGTAAGAGGAACCTGTGTGCGTGCCTCAGAATTAACACTAACCGGACGTTGAGTTGCTCCCAACAGGTTAATCCCGCGCTTACGTCCACGCTTGGACAACACAATATAACCATCCAGCCTTGTTGGCATATCTTTAGGGCACCCCTCATGCAATTCATCTACAGCAATATGCAGTTGCTTTGCCCATGGCCTACGATAATCACCATAATAGGCTTGAGCCTGGAAAGCCAAGATTGAAAGGTTGTGCAATTGCTCAGGCACACCCGATGGATGTGGTACATAGATCACCTTAAACGGCCTATCCCAGTTCCTGCTTAGGTACACCTTAAAAGCCTCTATACTCCCCTCAATCAAATCATACTCTTGAAACTCAGCAGAAAGCATATCCTCCGGGTCAAAAATAATGCACCGTTCAGCTTTCCAGGATCGAATAATAGACGCCATCAACACGGATTTACCGCTACCAGAAGCACCATAAATCATGCCTCTGTTCCCACTTGGTTTACTATATTTCTTCATCTTCCAGACCCTTATCAACCGGTTTATCCGCCTCTCCCTGATCCTGACGAATTCCACCCCTCTTTTTCCGTTCTCTCCCCTCTTGCCAAGCCATATAAAAGACCGGCAGGACACCGAGCCCGACAACAACAACCCTTTCAAGGGTCTGACTATTAACCCTGCCCAGCGCAGACGCCAAGACATCGGTATCCATGATAATTTCGTGGGTAGCGTCAACAGCTTCCATAAAGTTCGGATTCGACGCAGCATTACGGTATGTGTCATAACCCGTCCGTTCCGACCCTCGTTCCATCATAGATGCTACAAAAGACCGCATCTGTACCGGATCGGTCAAACGCTTAATTTGCCGTTCCATACGATCTGTCGCAACACCCATCACCCCCTGGGGTTCATCCTCTTCAGACGGCAAATATGCATCCAACACATACAAACCTTCATCCCCCATTTGCATACCTGATAGAGGGTTACTTAGCTCGTCTAAAGATTCCGTTCCTACGGCCTCACCATCCAAATCCATCGAAACCCCCTACGCCTTCATTTACGGGCTGTTCAACGGGAGGTGTGGGTGGCTCCTCCGTACGTACGGATTCCGTACGTACGGGATCCGCACGTGACGCCCTCTGTTTAGCCTGTAATTCGCGCATCTCTTCAACGGTTTTATATCCAGGCATCCGTGAGGGATGACGCCAATAATCCCCACCACGGATATGATACCGGCATACATCACCCGAGAACTCACCAACACAGTTTCCATACGCCTTTCCATGCCGATCCAAACGCATGGACAAAAAACCATTCTTGCGCGCACTTGCACACGCAGGACATATCACAGCACCTACAGTCTGTTCATGTAACTTTGCTTGAATATCAAGCTGCTGATGCATTCTCACACTCCCTTTCATTTCCCATATAATCATCAATCAAAAACAGCCGTTTCGTTGCCCGCTTCATGCTCTTCTCTAAGCGTTCAACGCCACCCTGGCTAACCGCTTCCTTACCCATTCGATACAGATACAAGGGAACCTTGTTTTTTGCTTCTTTAATCCTCAAGCCACACGCCACCGCCCAAGACCCACACATCCCCATGATTTGGGCGTTCATTCTCTCCTTAAACTCACGCCTAAAACCCTTTACAATCTTGCCCTTTATCACACCACCAACCTTGCCGAGCCCATCCATAAAGCTACCTGAAGTCACTGACTCCCTGATCAAATTCCACATATCGTGAACAATTGATCTAGTGATGTTTTCAGGGTTTTTCTCTTTCAAATAGCGAATTTCTGCCATGCAGTTATCAAGCATTGACGGAACAGCATCTTCTAGTTGTTCAAACGTGGACACATTCCACTGCTCTTTAAGCGCACGCTTGCCAAAACGAAACTCTGTCCGCCAAATCCTTGGACAAGTTCCTATTTTTTCACCCCATATTTCGTACCAATGGCCATTGTTTTTCTCTTTTACCTCTCTCCTTTTGTCGTATATCTGAACCTGCCTGTGCGGCATCTTTCCAACCGTTATCCCCGTCACTTCCTGGGCACCTACAATCACCGCCTCATCTTCTGGCATAGGGGCATAATTCGTCATCACTTTAGTGCGGCTATGACGAACAATCATGAACGGGTCAGGAACAAAGTCTTCTGCTGTTTTCACGTCTACAGCCAAATCAAAACGACCAATAGACTCTTTAATCACCCTGCACTCCAACGCCCCCAAAACATGAAGCAAACGCTCCTTAACCTTGCTATAACCGTCAATAGCAAGTTGTTGCGCTTTTACTTCAACACGGATATTCCACTGTTCTACATCCGTGGAAGCCTTAAACAGCCACAGCT
>NZ_JBAHUQ010000071.1 GCF_036689865.1 Magnetococcus sp. PR-3 | reverse complement strand
AACTGTGGCTGTTTAAGGCTTCCACAGATGTAGAACAGTGGAATATCCGTGTTGAAGTAAAAGCACAGCAGCTTGCTATTGACGGTTATAGCAAGGTTAAGGAGCGCTTGCTTCATGTTTTAGGGGCGTTGGAGTGCAGGGTGATTAAAGAGTCTATTGGTCGTTTTGATTTGGCTGTAGACGTGAAAACAGCAGAAGACTTTGTTCCTGACCCGTTCATGATTGTTCGTCATAGCCGCACTAAAGTGATGACGAATTATGCCTCTATGCCAGAAGATGAGGCGGTGATTGTAGGTGCTCAAGAGGTGACGGGAATAACGGTTGGAAAGATGCCGCACAGGCAGGTTCAGATATACGACAAAAGGAGAGAGGTAAAAGAGAAAAACAATGGCCATTGGTACGAAATCTGGGGGGAAAAATTAGGATCTTGTCCAAGGATTTGGCGGACAGAGTTTCGTTTTGGCAAGCGTGCGCTTAAAGAGCAGTGGAATGTGTCCACGTTTGAACAGATAGAAGATGCTGTTCCGTCAATGCTTGATAACTGCATGGCCGAAATTCGCTATTTGAAAGAGAAAAACCCTGAAAATATCACTAGATCAATTGTCCACGATATGTGGAATCTGATCAGGGAAACAGTGGCTTTAGGTAGCTTTATGGATGGGCTTGGCAAGGTTGGTAGTGTGATAAAGGGCAAGATTGTAAAGGGTTTTAGGCGTGAGTTTAAGGAAAGAATGAACGCCCAAATCATGGGGATGTGTGGGTCTTGGGCGGTGGCGTGTGGCTTGAGGATTAAAGAAGCAAAAAACAAGGTTCCCTTGTATCTGTATCGAATGGGTAAGGAAGCGGTTAGCCAGGGTGGCGTTGAACGCTTAGAGAAGAGCATGAGGCGGGCAACGAAACGGCTGTTTTTGATTGATGATTATATGGGAAATGAAAGGGAGTGTGAGAATGCATCAGCAGCTTGATATTCAAGCAAAGTTACATGAACAGACCGTAGGTGCTGTGATATGTCCGGCGTGTGCAAGTGCGCGCAAGAATGGTTTTTTGTCCATGCGTTTGGATCGGCATGGAAAGGCGTATGGAAACTGTGTTGGTGAGTTCTCGGGTGATGTATGCCGGTATCATATTCGTGGTGGGGATTATTGGCGTCATCCCTCACGGATGCCTGGATATAAAACCGTTGAAGAGATGCGTGAATTACAGGCTAAGCAGAGGGCGTCACGTGCGGATCCCGTACGTACGGAATCCGTACGTACGGAGGAGTCACCCACACCTCCTGTTGAACAGCCCGTAAATGAAGGCGTAGGGGGTTTCGATGGATTTGGATGGTGAAGTCGAAAGTGCCTCTGATATAGATGTGGAGTCGGGGGTATTATCGAATCCTTTAGAGGGTATGGAGCTAGGGGAAGACGGGCTATATCAATTAACAGATTGTCTTGAACAGGAGGATGAATCAGAAGGCATGCCGGGGGTTGTTCGTGACAGGCTGGAACGTCAAGTTGAACGGATGTTGGACCCTGGCGTAATGAGGCGGATGGTGAAAGCACAGTTTCTTAGGGCGCATGAGAGGACAGGTTATGAAACCTACCGGCATGCTGCGGACGATCCATCGGTTCATGAGGCTGTTGATGCTACCTATGAGATGCTCATGGATTCCCCTGTCTTATCGTCTGCATTGGGCAAGATTGATAGTAAAACGCTTGAGCGAAGCCTTGTTATCGCCGCTGGAATCGGTCCAGTTGTTTATATGGCATGGCAAGAGGGGAGAAGTAGGAAGGAGAGGGATAAGGTACGCAAGGATAAAGGAACGGAGGGTAGCCAGATGGATAAGGGAACGGAAGATGAAGAAGCACGTTAAACCGGATGGTCAACGAGGCATGATATACGGATCGTCAGGGAGCGGAAAATCTGTGTTGATGGCTTCAGTTATCAGGTCGTGGAAGTCAGAGCGGTGCATAATCTTTGATCCCGAAGATATGCTTTCAGGTGATTTCCAGGATTATGATTTGATTGAAGGAAATATAGAAGATTTCAGGCGGTATTTATATAAAAAGTGGAACGGTCCCTTTAAGGTGATTTATGTTCCGCACCCTTCGGGAATCCCTGAGCAGCTTCATAATTTTTCTAAAGTGGTGTTCCAAATGCAGGATCATTATGGAGACTATCGGAAGCCATGGGCAAAGCCGTTGCATGTTGCTGTAGATGAATTGCATGAGGGTTGCCCTAAAGATATGCCCGCAAAGCTAGATGGTTATATTCAGTTATCTAAGCGTAGCCGTAAGCGTGGGATTCATCTTTTAGGGGCAACACAAAGACCTGTTGATGTGAAAGCCAGTGCGAGAACTCAAGCTCCTATCACGTACGTGATTGGGCAATTTCACAGACTGGACAAGAAAGAGCTTGAGGCTTCAGTAAACCCGGATGCGGTTTCGGAGGTCGAGGGGTCACCGAAATTTCACTATGCTATCTGCAGAGGGAATGTTGAATATAAGCTCTGCAAGCCAGCAGAGGTGTAAAAAAAA
>NZ_JBAHUQ010000070.1 GCF_036689865.1 Magnetococcus sp. PR-3 | reverse complement strand
CCACTTGGCATCGGGAACATCCATGTCGCCACTTATACCGATAAAACGCTCAAAGGATCGGCGATCTGCAATAGCAAGTTCCAACTCTGGATCGGATAGGGTGAACCACTGTTGAAGCAGAAGAGCCTAAAACATCATTAGAGTTGGAAACGGGGGGCGGCCTGCACAACCTTAGTAGATTTGAGCCAATAGTGGCTCAAACCTGGAACAGTCCATCTGCTCATCAATCTGGGTCAGTTGTTCCGGTTTGCGCTTGCGACGGTGAGAACGTTTAATCTCTCCGAAGCTCATCTGTCGTTCCTGGGACATGGCTACCTCCTGAATGCTCAAATGATGGCTATTTTACCAAATCAGGCCGCAATCAGGAATATTGCAAAGATCTCACTGTCTAACTTTGATTTTCGATGACTATAGAAATGCTGCTGTTTTCTTATGTTTGTCGTCTAGATAGTTTTGTGACAGATTAGGACTTTCTGTTTAATACCGGTGATAAAGCTCCCAGATAGATGTTTGTTCTATGATGGTGAAATGAGATTTAACATAAGGCTCTATGGTTTTTCGAAGCATATGATGATCGAGTTCTGTTTTGAGTATAAGTACATAATCAATGTTTCTAAATAAGGACTCTAATGAAAGGTTGGGTGCTTTTCCTATCTGTCCAGAGCCTTTTGCGTAATACCATAGAATAGAGGGGGTTGGTAAAGGTGTTTGTAATAGATAAGGGTAAGGGTTAAGAGGGTAAGAATAAATATGACTGTCAGGTTTGATGTGCTTTTTTAAAAGATCTAGGCCGTTATTGATTTTTAAAACGTATTCTGCGTTGTTTAATGGCGCGTTTAATTTAAGTTTGTTTTCTAATGAGCTTAAGAGTTCATCAGTTGTTGTGGTTGTATTGTTATTGGGCTGAGGTAGCATGATTAATTTTTGAGTAACATCACTGTGCATGCTTAAATGGCTTTCAGACCAAAAAGTCGTCAATTGTAACTTATGCCATGATGCAGCAGCAATGCTGCGCATTAATGAAAAATAGGTGGGAGCAAAGAGTAAGGTGATAAGAAGAAGTAGAAGTGTGTAGTAATGGAAATTTCTATTTGTAGCTTTTATCCAAGTTGTATGTGGATGTTGTATTGTAAGTGCCATGCCGATAATAATACCGTGAGGAAAGAATTGAACTAAAGCATGTTGCCAGTTCATGAAAAATAATATACTTCCAATCAAGGGTGGTGCGAAGATAATGGCGTATGAGAAAGTTCGGAAAGTTGGTAGTACAACCGATGAATCAGATTTTCTGATATGCCTAAGGGTTGTGAATAATATAAATATCCCCAGGCTAAAGATAATGACATCATAGATTACAGTATTAAGTAAGGTTTCTACTCTATCTTGGCCTACACCAGAACCAGCCTTTTCTGCTATATAGGATATGTTGTATGTTAACCAACCAATTAGATTAATACCCGTTATACTTAATAAAGATATGAAAGTGATTAGGCTTGTGATCTTTAATATGTTATGTGTATGAACAAAAAATAGTGACGTAGCTATAATACCAATAACAGCAAGTGTTGCGTTGAACTTTATAAATGTGAGTAAAAATAATAATATTCCAGATAGAATACCTTCAATAATTAGTTGATGTTTATTGAGGTGTTTAGGTGTGGCAATAAGTAGTTGGATAATAATAATGCCTGCTAATGCATAGCTGAAACGGTTGTATTGCATTGCAACCGTTGCTGCACTTGAACTTAAATAGCCTAATGATATTGGGCTGAATAGAATAAGTGCCGTATAAGATGTAAGTGCAAAATTTAAGATATTAGGCAGGCGAGATCGGCCTATCCACCACATAATACAAGCAAGTATGACCCCTAGTAATACCTGTGTATGTGCGAGTGTTTCTATTTGTGAACCAAAGAGATAAATTCCTATCGCAATGATCAAATAGTAGGTTTCACCTAAGTGAGAAATATAATCTTGGTAAGCTTCTTGTCCTTGAAGATAGCGTAACCCTCCATTCATCTCCCAAAAAATATCAGAAAGGGCTGTTCTTTGAGGGGGTAAATCCAGCCATATGATAACGGCTAGAAGAAGTGTCATTACTACAAAAAGTAGAGGAAAACAGCTCTTGTCAAGCCATTGGTAGAGTCTGACGGCATGCTCAGTTTTTGGAAAGATTGGCTTCATTCGCTTGCTCTAATCTCTATGGTTTCTGATGTCATTTAAGAGCCTTAAAAGATCATATGGTTTGTCTTCTATCATTAAGTTAAGTGATCATGTGTTGAAACTGATAGCAGGAACTTCGGTATGAGTTAGAGGAAGTATAGGAGTAAAATGATATTATCTATATTAATAATATTTATAGCAGTGCTAAACCAATTTCCAGCATGTCATTGTATAGCATAATGGCTATGATATCGAACGACGAAAATCTGCCCTTGATTATATTGATGCAGGGTGAGGTGGGTACGCTTCTTATGAGGAACCCCTGTCAACCAAATTCCGGTGGGCTGTTTTTCATATCTCCATAGCCCACAGGAACCCCACAAATTCCCTCGGGGCTGTGGAATTGTGGGAAACAGCCCTGTGTGGGAACTCGGTATTGACGTAACCTTTTCTTATTCGTGCGCCAAAGTACCAAGCTCCAAGTCGGTACGATTCAATGAACAGGGCCGCCATTTTCTGGTCGTTATGTACAACAAAGTGTACCTTGCGGCCCAAAGTATTCTAAGCCGCCACAGGCGGCAAACTTAAACGCCACAGTTTAAGAGCAAGTTTTCTCGCTACGGCTACAATGTCTTTTTAAGGGATTGGACAACGGTTAACAATGCTTTGATATCCCTTTTTAGCTTGGGGCTCTTTTTGACACCATACCCACGCTGCTTCAATCAACAGGCTGCATCATCTTTTTTGGCCAACTGAACGCAACCGTCCACGGTCTTTTTTATCCCCGCTCTCGCTCACCATTGGAGCCAACCCAAGATATGATACGACTTCCTCACCACGGCGGAACCGTGTTGAATGGAACAACTCAGCGGCAAAAGTAGCTGCAGTAACGTCGCCAACACTACATGCTGTTTTTAGGCGTTTGATGCACTGCTGTTGACCACAAGTAATCGATTGGGCGTGGATTTGTGAATCTACTTGAGCCTGTTCAGCTGAGAAAAACGCCAACGCCCGCAGGTGGCTATTAAGGGTTTGGCGGATCGTTGGTGTTGTCTGGAGCCTGTAGAGTCATGCGATGGACCGTTTTCCCCATCTATCCAGGTTTTCTGGCTAAGGTCTGGAAGATCGGTTTGAACCGCTCTATACCGACATTGGCCGCCCAGCCAACTCCACACGGATGATGGTTGGGCTGACCCTGCTTCAATCCATGTATGGGCTCTCTGAAGATGATGTGGTCAATCACTGGCCAGAGAACTCTTACTGGCAATACCTGTGTGGCGCCACATTCTTTACCCATGAGAAACCCATCGCCCGAAGCGGTCTGCCCAAGTGGCACCAACGGGTTGGCAAGAAGGGGCTTGAGCAACTTTTAGAGGAGACCATAAGCCTTGGTCTTCAGTTTGGCGCTGTGAAGCTGTCCAGTCTTGAGCGGGTAACGGTGGATACAACGGTTCAGCCCAAGAACATCGCCCATCCTACGGATGCTAGACTTTTCAATCGGAGCCGGGCGCGTCTTGTGGCACT
>NZ_JBAHUQ010000069.1 GCF_036689865.1 Magnetococcus sp. PR-3 | reverse complement strand
TAACCTCAGGTTCTAACGAATCTGGGGTTTTTTGTTGCCTGAAATCTGTTAATAAATTCAATGGTTAGCGATAGTCGTCCATTCTCTGTTTACCCCCTCTCTGCCCCACTATTCTCCCTTCTCCCCCACATTCTCTAAAAGCCGTGGACTTTGACAGGTCGGTCTACAGATCTGTAGACCTCAGAGAATCAATACTTTACACGCCATCAAGCTGAAGACTTTTCAAGAGTGACTTGCTGGAGAGAGCAGCATCTCATGGCAAAAAGGGTAGGGATCTTTCGTCAGAATTTTATTCAAGCAGTTCCATGCAGCTTTAGTCTGGCTTTTAGAGAGGCTTGCATGTTTAGGGCAGAGCTGGATCTTTTAAATCTCACCAGCTTATGGGGAAAGCCAGGCGAGCCACTTCTCGAGATGGTCGGGTCTCTGGAGGTTGGAGATTGTAATGCCTTGGTCATGGGCAATCCTGATGGCTTGTCCTGTTCCACCTGTATAGGGCGATGTCTCCTCAGCCGAAATAGCACCATCGCGTGTCCAGCAGATAACCCGGTCAACAGGAGATTTTAAATCGACTCCCAAAACCTGGAAGCAGTTGCGAACCATGTAAGGTGTAACATTGAGAGGCATTCGTTCACCCAGGGGGTGATAATGGAATGCCAAATCCAGCGCAGGCATAAAAATTTCATTCCCCTTATCGATCAAAAAGTAGCGTCGTTGATCAGGATTCCGTCCTTCAAAGCCAGGGTAGGGGAGAAAGATTTCCATTTTCCCTGAACTTTGTATTGCCCCCTGTTCAAAGGCATTGTCAGCACCAGATGCCCCGCCACTGGGCAGGGTGTGTCCTCTGTACCCTAATCGCTCAGCGATTCTGGTCATTATATGTTGGATATCCACAGGAGTACTGAGTCCACCAATACCAGCATAAGCATTCATTGGAATTGATGCCTTAATATTGCTGGTGATGCACTAAGGTTGGAATTGTGCGGAAGTGTTACCATGGCTGAATTTCCGGGGCCCCATAGGTGGCTGTTCCGACAAGTACCTCCAGGTTGGGCAGAATTTTGTTTTTTGACAGATGATGAGTATGTCCGCAAAGCACGGTTAGGTTTTTGTCTTTGTGATCGAGCATGATGCGAGTGAGCATCTCTCCCATAGATCTGTTGGAAAAATGGGGAGCCCACTCGTCATTAGAGGGTCGGTTTTGATAGAGGCAGTCCTCTCGGAAGGGGGGTACATGGGTCAGTAGGATGGCTGAATCAAATTCGGTAAAGGCTCTGCACAGCATTTTCTCTGTAAATTTTGCGGATTGTTGGCCAAGTTCACGTAGCTTCTGATGTAGAAGTTCACGCGTGGGACATGCCTTCAAGCTTTCAATCAATATGTAATCAGTTAGCTGTACTGTGGAACCAATAAAATCACCATAACCACCATCTGCCCAGCCCTCATGTCCGATTAGTGCAGTCGAGGTTGATAAAGGGATAATACCAGCTTCCCGCATCCAAATGAGATTACAGTTGTTTTTACAGAGTAAAAAAATGGAAGCATTCACCTGTGCAAAGTCACTCTTGTAGTAATCATGATTGCCCAGGACAAAGTAGATGGGGAGGCCCAGTGCATTGGCCATGTGTTCCATTTCATCGGTAATGGTTGTGCCTGTTGCGATATCACCTGAGATAAATATGCGCTCAGGTTTCTGATTTCTGATATCAGAATAGAGGGTTTCCTTGTCGCTTTCGTCTAAAAAATCCAGGTGGATATCCGTAAGCCAGACAGATGATGAACGGATCTTCTTGGGATCATCTTGTTGTTTTAATGTGGTTTTATTCATGGCTGATCTTACGGGAAATCTCGCTCTATTAATGATTGATCAGGAGTCTGTATTTTCCACACACTGCTCGTTGATAGGGAGTTTGGGCAACTGGTGTAGCATGGCTCCGTAGCGACCACGGTCGAATGGTTGGCGGTGGTTCTTGACCATGAAAAGCTCATGGATAAAGATTTTTGCCATTAAGCGTCGGGCCTCAATCACCTCAAAGCCTGACCGGATCAGGCGGGCCAGGGTGCTACGAGCTTCAGGAAATTGGTTGGATCGGATCTGCTGGTCGATAGCGTCCAGAGCGTTGTCCATCATGGCTGGGTTGGACTGTATTGCCCCCTCCTTATTGGAGTGTTTGATTATGAGGGAACTATGATGAAACAGGGGTAGGGCAGGGTCAACGGATCTAAAAAATCTATGGAATAACGTATTATGCAGGAACGGATTTTTCTATGCCTCGGAAGGAGGGGACCTAAATGCATCATGCTACTTTATTCAAGTATCCAAGCCCCCCTGCATGAATAGGCTATTGGAAAATTTCTATCTGA
This sequence comes from Magnetococcus sp. PR-3, assembly GCF_036689865.1. Classification (NCBI taxonomy): domain Bacteria; kingdom Pseudomonadati; phylum Pseudomonadota; class Magnetococcia; order Magnetococcales; family Magnetococcaceae; genus Magnetococcus; species Magnetococcus organivorans. The sequence continues at coordinate 1,492 of NZ_JBAHUQ010000069.1, read as the reverse complement.
TTCTTTTCCAGCCACTCCCCCTTTGGTAACCTTGAATAATCCCAATGAAATTTACCTGACGGTGTCGAGTATGGACTATTCACAAATTATCGCTGCTCTGAAGGAAGCCAGCCTGTTTGACCTATACCGGCTTTCAGCCGGGATTAACGCTATGATGGATGATCCTGAGCGAATCAAGACGGTCAAACGTAACCTTAAAAGCGGGCAACATATCCGTTACTACACAGAAAAGGATAATACAGAGGTTGCTGCTCGAGTTCTGAAGATCGGGGCCAAATATGTTCAGGTTGAAGATATTGAGGGAGGTGCTCGTTGGCGGGTCCCCTTTCACATGATCAATCTATGTGGCGTAGAGGTAGATATCCATACGAACGGGCCAAGTGTGAAACTTGACAAGAACCATCTGAAAAATGGAGAATTCATAGGTTTTTTTGATAATCATGAGCAGGAGAGGCATGGTCGCATCCTCCGTAGAAATCAGAAGACGGTCACGATACAGACGGATGATGCTGGAAATTGGAGAGTACCCTATTCGAGGCTCTTCAAGGTGGTTGATGGGAATAGTGCTGAAGTTGAAGATCCTACCTTGATCGAAGGCGAGATTGTATCTGATGTGCCACAGTCAACGAAAAGCTTGTTTCAGGATGAGTGAATAGCAGTAAAGCCCAAGACATCGCGCTGCTCTAGCCAAACATCCGAGAAACCCCGCATGAGATCCGACAGGGCCAGCGATTTGGGCTGACGTCCCTCAATAATGGCTTCCACTATATCTGGTGCCAACTGTGTCAGTCGGATGGTTTTGCTCATGAAAGCAGGATCCATTTTTTCACGACTGGCCAGCTCTTTGGCAGAGCGAACCTTCCCGGTCTCGATCTCCTTCTGCCATTTGAAGGCCCGAGCCAGAGCGCGAACTATGGCCTCATCCTGCTTGGGCTTGAAGAAGGGTAGTTTCATCCCATCGGGGATGATGATTTGCCGCCGTGAACCTCTGCGTTTCAGATCGATGGGCATGGTGATGATGATGGTCTTCTTGTCGTCGGTGAGGGTCATATTCATTATGCGGCCTCCTGGTTATTGAGTTCATCTACCAAGCTGGTGAGCCCTTCAACTCTAAGGTGCACCTGAAGCTGCTCGGTGGAGAGCGATACTTTTCGCACCAGCAGTTGAAGCAGCCGGGCGCGCTCCAGAGGAAAGAGTTCCTCCCACACCGGCTCCAGATTCTGAAGGGTGGTGATGACGCCATTTTCTGTGCAGTTGGATTTATCTGCATCATTGGCTGTTTGCCACGTTTTGGCGACCAGCTCTGGAGATCGGATCATGCTCTCGATGTGGCCAAGCACCAACTCCTCAATCTCGCCAGCGGCGATGTTGCCTATGGGGCAGGCGTCATAGCTTTTCTTGATGGCGCTGGTACAGGTGTAGTAACGGTACATCTTCCCCTTCTTGCGCGTGTAGGTGGTGGTCATAGCACGGCCACAGTGTTTGCAGGTGA
>NZ_JBAHUQ010000068.1 GCF_036689865.1 Magnetococcus sp. PR-3 | reverse complement strand
AAGCCTCAGCCCTGGCCGCCAACACCAACAGCTACGTAACTGGTGCTTATGATGTATCGGTAACGGATGCGGGTACGGTTGCCGAGCTCTCCGCCATTGATATAGACACCACAGGCACCGTGACCTACGGTGCAGGTGTGAAAGATCAGGCCTCAGCACTGGCGGCCAACACCAACAGCTATATCACCGGTTCTTACGATGTATCGGTAACGGATGCCGGTACGGTTGCAGAACTCTCCGCCATTGAGACCGCAACTAGCGGTACGGTGACTTATGGCCTGGGTCTGAAAGATCAGGCTTCAGCCCTGGCGGCCAACACCAACAGCTATGTGACCGGTGCTTACGACATCTCGGTGACTGATGCCGGTACGGTTGCAGAGCTCTCTGCCATTGAGACCGCAACCAGCGGTACGGTGACCTATGGTCTGGGTCTGAAAGATCAGGCCTCAGCACTGGCCGCGAATACCAACAGCTATGTGACCGGTGCTTACGACATCNAGCGGTACGGTGACCTATGGTCTGGGTCTGAAAGATCAGGCTTCAGCCCTGGCAGCTAACACCAACAGCTATGTGACCGGTTCTTACGATGTATCGGTGACTGATGCGGGTACAGTTGCAGAGCTCTCCGCCATTGAGACGGCCACCAGCGGTACGGTAACTTACGGCCTGGGTCTGAAAGATCAGGCTTCAGCCCTGGCGGCCAATACCAACAGCTATGTGACCGGTTCTTACGATGTATCAGTCACGGATGCCGGTACGGTTGCCGAACTCTCCGCCATTGATGTAGACACCACAGGCACCGTGACCTATGGCCTGGGCGTGAAGGATAATGCTTCAGCCCTGGCTGCGAACACCAACAGCTATGTAACTGGTTCTTATGACGTATCAGTAACGGATGCCGGTACGGTTGCCGAGCTCTCTGCTATTGATATAGACACCACAGGCACCGTGACCTACGGTGCAGGTGTGAAAGATCAGGCCTCAGCTCTGGCGGCCAACACCAACAGCTATATCACCGGTTCTTACGATGTATCGGTCACGGATGCCGGTACGGTTGCAGAGCTCTCCGCCATTGAGACCGCGACCAGTGGTACGGTGACTTATGGCCTGGGTCTAAAAGATCAGGCTTCAGCCCTGGCGGCCAATACCAACAGCTATGTGACCGGTGCTTACGACATCTCGGTGACTGATGCCGGTACGGTTGCTGAGCTCTCTGCCATTGAGACCGCAACTAGCGGTACGGTGACCTATGGTCTGGGTCTGAAAGATCAGGCTTCAGCCCTGGCAGCTAACACCAACAGCTATGTGACCGGTGCTTACGATGTATCGGTGACTGATGCGGGTACAGTTGCAGAGCTCTCCGCCATTGAGACGGCCACCAGCGGTACGGTGACTTACGGCCTGGGTCTGAAAGATCAGGCTTCAGCCCTGGCGGCCAATACCAACAGCTATGTGACTGGTTCTTACGACGTATCGGTCACGGATGCCGGTACGGTTGCAGAGCTCTCCGCTATTGATGTAGACACGACAGGCACCGTGACCTACGGTCTGGGTGTGAAGGATAACGCTTCAGCCCTGGCGGCCAACACCAACAGCTATGTGACCGGTTCTTACGATGTATCGGTCACGGATGCGGGTACGGTTGCAGAACTCTCTGCCATTGATATAGACACCACAGGTACCGTGACCTACGGTGTAGGTGTGAAAGATCAGGCCTCAGCCCTGGCGGCCAACACCAACAGCTATATCACCGGTTCTTACGATGTATCGGTCACGGATGCCGGTACGGTTGCAGAACTCTCCGCCATTGAGACCGCGACCAGTGGTACGGTGACTTATGGCCTGGGTCTGAAAGATCAGGCTTCAGCCCTGGCGGCCAACACCAACAGCTATGTGACCGGTGCTTACGATATCTCGGTTACCGATGTCGGTACGGTTGCAGAGCTCTCCGCCATTGAGACAGCCACCAGCGGTACGGTGACCTACGGTCTGGGTCTGAAAGATCAGGCTTCAGCCCTGGCTGCAAACACCAACAGCTATGTGACCGGTGCTTACGACATCTCGGTTACCGATGCGGGTACGGTTGCAGAACTCTCCGCCATTGAGACCGCAACCAGCGGTACGGTGACCTACGGTCTGGGTGTGAAGGATCAAGCATCTGCACTGGCGGCGAATACCAACAGTTATGTGACCGGCTCTTACGACGTATCGGTCACAGACGCAGGTACGATTGCAGAGCTTTCCGCCATTGATTCAGACACCACAGGCACTGTGACCTACGGCCTGGGTGTGAAGGATAACGCTTCAGCCCTGGCAGTTAACACCAACAGCTATGTGACCGGTTCTTACGATGTATCGGTCACGGATGCGGGTACGGTTGCAGAACTCTCTGCCATTGATATAGACACCACAGGTACCGTGACCTACGGTGTAGGTGTGAAGGACCAAGCCTCAGCGCTGGCCGCCAACACCAACAGCTACGTAACCGGTTCTTACGATGTATCGGTAACGGATGCGGGTACGGTTGCAGAGCTCTCCGCCATTGAGACAGCCACCAGTGGTACGGTGACTTATGGCTTGGGTCTGAAAGATCAGGCTTCAGCGCTGGCCGTGAACACCAACAGCTATGTGACCGGTGCTTACGATATCTCGGTTACCGATGTCGGTACGGTTGCTGAACTTTCTGCCATTGAGACGGCCACCAGCGGTACGGTGACTTACGGCCTGGGTCTGAAAGATCAGGCTTCAGCCCTGGCTGCGAACACCAACAGCTATGTGACTGGTGCTTACGACATCTCGGTTACCGATGCGGGTACGGTTGCAGAACTCTCCGCCATTGAGACAGCCACCAGCGGTACGGTGACCTACGGTCTGGGTGTGAAGGATCAAGCATCTGCACTGGCGGCGAATACCAACAGTTATGTGACCGGCTCTTACGACGTATCGGTCACAGACGCAGGTACAATTGCAGAGCTTTCCGCCATTGATTCAGACACCACAGGCACTGTGACCTACGGCCTGGGTGTGAAGGATAACGCTTCAGCCCTGGCAGTTAACACCAACAGCTATGTGACCGGTTCTTACGATGTATCGGTCACGGATGCGGGTACGGTTGCAGAACTCTCCGCCATTGATTCAGACACCACAGGTACAGTGACTTACGGTGTAGGTGTGAAGGACCAAGCCTCAGCGCTGGCCGCCAACACCAACAGCTACGTAACCGGTTCTTACGATGTATCGGTAACGGATGCGGGTACGGTTGCAGAGCTCTCTGCCATTGAGACAGCCACCAGCGGTACGGTGACTTACGGTCTGGGCCTGAAAGATAACGCCTCAGCACTGGGCGCTAACACCAACAGCTACGTGACCGGTGCTTATGATGTATCAGTAACAGATGCGGGTACAGTTGCTGAGCTCTCCGCCATTGAGACGGCCACCAGCGGTACGGTGACCTACGGTCTGGGTCTGAAAGATCAGGCCTCAGCCCTGGCGGCCAACACCAACAGCTACGTTACCGGTTCCTACGACATCTCAGTAACGGATACCGGTACGGTTGCCGAACTCTCTGCCATTGAGACAGCCACCAGCGGTACGGTGACTTACGGTCTGGGTCTGAAAGATCAAGCGTCTGCACTGGCGGCCAATACCAACAGCTACGTAACTGGTTCTTATGACGTATCGGTCACGGATGCGGGTACGGTTGCAGAGCTCTCTGCCATCGAGACAGCAACCTCTGGTACAGTAACCTACGGTCTAGGCGTGAAGGATAACGCTTCAGCCCTGGCGGTTAACACCAACAGCTACGTAACTGGTGCTTACGATGTATCGGTAACGGATGCAGGTACAGTTGCAGAGCTCTCCGCCATTGATTCAGACACGACTGGAACCGTGACCTACGGTCTGGGCGTGAAGGATCAAGCCTCAGCCCTGGCAGCCAACACCAACAGCTACGTAACCGGTGCTTACGATGTATCGGTCACGGATGCAGGTACGGTTGCAGAACTCTCCGCCATTGATTCAGACACAACTGGAACCGTGACCTACGGTCTGGGTGTAAAAGATCAGGCTTCAGCCC
>NZ_JBAHUQ010000067.1 GCF_036689865.1 Magnetococcus sp. PR-3 | reverse complement strand
TAAATATCGTATTGCCATCATGCGATGGCCAACGTAGCCAACGCCAAGCAGTGTCGCCATCACATCGTCTTGTGTAGAGGCCTTGCTAAGGATATTCCTATCCGATAAAGCGCGTTATTAAGCGACACGGTGATACCTAACGACCATGCAAAGGCCAATACCATCTGATCGGTGTTCCTCCGGCACTGGGCAATTGACTCATACACGATGCTAGAGTCACTCACCTATTGATTAAGGGTTAGCTTGCGACCGCGCCTGGGAGTTCAAAGCGATGCATGATATTTTCCAAGTTATCGGAAATGCTAGACATTGTCCCAGATTTTTGTTTGAGATCAATGCTCATTTTTGCTAACCCATTGGCCGCTTCATTGACCTGATGTACCTGTGTGGAAACATCCTTTGTTGCTGTAGAGGTGCTGGCCACACTACGGGTAATTTCAGAACCTGCTGAGAATGTTTCTGTAATGCGCTGTGCCATTTCATGTACCGAACTGTTGGCCTCGGCAACATTATGCACAACTTCAGAGATCCCTTCATTGATCTCTTGTACGTTATGGTTAATCTCCGCTACATTTTTGGTTGCACCTTGAACTTGCTGACCCATGTTTTCTGTATCTAAACTGGTGGTCGACATAGAGTGCTCCATCACTGAGATTCCACCATGCTGACTCTCTACAGAGTCTAAAATATCCTCATTGGTCGCTTTAATGGTTGTGACCACATCAGCAACAGATCGTGCGGACTCTAGACCACTTTCCACACCTGTTCTGATTTCATTGAGCTTGTTTTCAATCATTTTTGTTGCGTCTACCGTCTGTTTGGCCAGATCTTTTACCTCATTGGCCACCACTGCAAAGCCTTTGCCTGATTCCCCCGCACCAGCCGCCTCAATAGATGCATTAAGAGCCAGCATGTTGGTCTGGTCAGCAATACTTTTGATGACCCCTACAACTTTTACAATCTCTTGGGCTGATTGCTGAAGGGTTGTCATGACTTGTGCGTTGACATCTGCATGCTCATGACCTTGATCAGATGCTTGGGTAGCGGCTTGGCACTGACTCTTCATGGTATTAAGGGCATCTGTAATAGCAGTGACGGATTGAGACAGGTTGACCATATTTTCATTGGCACGTCCTGCAGCCCCAGCCATCTCCTCCATGCCCATGTTCATACCGTTGGATGCTTCAGCAACATGGGATAGGTTGATACTCGCCTCTTCCGCTGCTGAGGCGATGGTGTTCATATTGGTGGCCAACTCTTCAGCGGCAGTACTTACCGTGTTCATATTGACATTAAGCTCTTCTGTGGCGCTGGATATGTTGTTCATATCTTCGCTCATGCGATCCGTAGCAACGGCTACCGAATGAGCCCGGCTCTGTAAGGTGGTGGCATTGTTGTCCATCTCACCAGAGAAGAGATTAAGTGAAACAGAGCCTTCTCGGATATGCGCGCTGAGCTGTTGTATCTGTCCAAATATGCCTCCAAGATCTTGAGACATGCCATTGAGATCCTTGACAAGTTTGCCGAGTTCGTCAGAAGGTTGGTGTTCAATGGTAACGCCCAATTTACCTTCCGCAAAAGTCGCCACAAAGTTGCTCACAGCGCGAAGGCGCTTACGCAGCCCCCGCATGGTCCACCATGTTTGGGTAAGGCCCAATAGGAGTGCCACAATAGTAATGATACTCAGTTGTGTAATGGCTTGCTTTTCATGCTCTTCAACCTTTTCCATGGCTTTATGGGTAAAGGTCTCAATTTCTTTAAGAAATGCCTCTAATGTGTGATCTAGCTCATCCTGTTCAGCTTCAATCTTGTTGGCCAGAATGCGGGCTTCAGCCCATTGTGCATTGTCGATCTTGGCATGCAGTGTATGCACATGTTCTTCAAAAATGTGATGAGCTTTTTCGATGGCCACCAACTTGTTATAAGCTGCCTTGAATGCCGCAAGCTCTTCATCATTATGCGCAATGGCAATGCCCTCTTTGGCGATTTTTTCAGCCGCGATAATCTCTAAGTTTGTCTTACTGCCGAGTTCTTTAAAGGTTGTATACGCGCGTTTCAGTTTGTGTTGAGCTTCATTATCTTTTGAAAGAAATTCCATCGCGCGCAACATACGCTCTACTTGAATAACTTGCTCTAATTGATGGGTCGTAATATCGGCTACATGTTCAGTAAGGGGCATATCTTCTGTGGTAATGGTATGTAGCTCTTCTGCAATTTTCGACATTTGCAGTAGTGAGATAAAAGAAACAAGTATTAAGGCACCTATTAACGAGGCAACAAGCACATAGAGTTGATGATCGAGCTTCATTTGTTTGATCATGTCATTCTCTCAAAAAATACCATGTGTAAGCATAAGTTCATTGCTGTGAATGATGATTGCTTATTTTGGGGAGGAAGCTGCTTAGATGTTGGTTCTATCTCACCAACTATTCTGACTATTGTACACGGAAGAAAGTTTAACCTAAACAGTAAGAATATAATAAATGCTTCAATGGCTTTTGCAGAAAAATAGAAACTAACCATCTGAAAATAAGGATATTAAAAGCGGTCGTTTCTATGGTTGTGTTTTTGTGATGTTGTATCATTGTTATTGTTTGTGATTATAAGAAATAAAGGCTTGGTGTTGTGAATGTATCGCTGTTATTTCAAATAGGTAAGGGTATTATCAAAATCTGCATGATGCCGATCTTAAGTGGATAAGACGTACAACTAGCCTGAAAGTCCAAAAGAAGCATCATTCTGTAAATAGAGCCCAGTAAAACCGAACTTGATATACTCCAATCCTGTTGGACGTACACTTATGTAAGCGCCTGCATCCATGTTGTGTTGATGGCCAGTGTACCAAGTGCAGATATGCTGTTGTGCGGGCCAACCCAAAATAATGAACTCGATTGATGCCGTCGATATGTTTTATGACACCACATAAACGTTCTATACGAGGGGGTAAGAGACTGAATGGTCTGTTTCACGCTGTAGCTTGGTACTTAGATGAGATGGAAAGTGAGCCTACTTAGTCGATCGTTCCAAAGCATTTAACCACTTGTAAACATGTGAAAAGCGCTTCAGTTTGAAGTATGCTGGATTGCACGTTTTGGTGTTTTACTGGCTCAAAACCTTGCAATTCCAGGATGGTAAAATGAAGCCTCGCCGCACCCGCCCCGACCCCCAAGGTGATCTGTTTCGCCCCCGTCTTGAGCATATGGTTGATCCAAGCCACGAACTGGTGAAATTGGCCAATCGGATTGATTGGCAGGGGCTGGAGGATCGCTTTGAACCGCTCTATACCGATATTGGCCGNTCAGATAACCCACTCTTTTCTTGTGGTTTCTCTCCGCATAGCGCATCGTTTTTTTTACGGATATTCAGAACTTTGAGCGCTGCAGAGATCGTGCTTCGGTGTACACCAAAGTGAACTGCTCTTTCTCGTTGTAAGGCATCTGGATGTGCCTCCACATGAGCCAAAAGCTCTTCTTTCTTCAGCTTCCGATCGCACTTGCTTCTTTGAGAAGGCTCCAACTTTGGACGCTTCAGCCATTCATAAATCGTCGACCGATTCACTTGAAATAGAACTGCCGCATCTGTCTTGCGACCTCCTGCATCAATGAAATCAAGCACGCGTTTTCGTAGTTCGATGTCATAGCTCATAATGCTTTATTATAACATGTCGGAATTTGGATTCACATTGCTATATATTCAGAACTTTGAGCGCTGCAGAGATCGTGCTTCGGTGCACACCAGAGTGAACGGCTTTCTCGTTGCAAGGCATCTGGATGTACCACCACATGAGCCAAAAGCTCTTCTTTCTTCAGCTTCCGATCGCACTTGCTTCTCTGAGAAGGCTCCAACTTTGGACGCTTCAGCCATTCATAAATCGTCGATCGTTACAAAGCATTTAACCACTTGTAAACATGTGAAAAGCTCTTCAGTTTGAAGTATACTGGATTGCACGTTTTGGTGTTTTACTGGCTCAAAACCTTGCAATTCCAGGATGGTAAAATGAAGCCTCGCCGCACCCGCCCCGACCCCCAAGGTGATCTGTTTCGCCCCCGTCTTGAGCATATGGTTGATCCAAGCCACGAACTGGTGAAATTGGCCAATCGGATTGATTGGCAGGGGCTGGAGGATCGCTTTGAACCGCTCTATACCGATATTGGCCGTCCGGCCATTCAAACACGCATGATGGTGGGTTTGACTCTGCTTCAATCCATGTATGGTCTCTCTGAAGATGATGTGGTCAACCACTGGCCAGAAAACCCTTATTGGCAACACCTGTGTGGTGCCACTTTCTTTACCCATGAAAAACCCATTGCACGCAGCGGCTTGTCCAAATGGCGCAAGCGGGTTGGCAAAAAGGGGTTTGAGCAGCTCCTGGAAGAGACCATAAGCCTTGGTCTCCAGTTTGAGGCCATCAAGTTGTCCAGTCTCGAACGGGTCACGGTAGACAGTACGGTCCAGCCCAAGAACATTGCCCACCCAACGGATGCCCGACTGTTCAATCGGAGTCGAAAGCGCCTTGTGGCTTTGGCTGCTCGCTTCTCCATTGGGTTACGCCAGAGTTATGCACGCAAAGGCCCGCAGACGGTGCAAAAAGCGGGACGTTACGCCCACGCCAGGCAGATGAAACGCATGGGGCGAGAGGTGCGCAGACTCAAAACCTGGTTGGGCCGTGTGGTGCGGGAGTTATGGCGCAAGCTCCCGGAGCAAGATGCCGATGCCCAGATGGAGCTGCACAAGGAACTGACTTTGGCTGAGCGGTTAATGGGGCAGCAGCGTGGGGACAGAAACAAACTCTACAGCCTGCATGAGCCTGATACCGCCTGCATCGCTAAGGGCAAAGCACATAAAAAGTATGAGTTTGGCAGCAAGGTCAGCGTGACCACAACCAATCGGGAAGGTTTTGTCCTGGGAATGCTCTCATTTCCTGGCAACCCCTACGATGGGCGTACATTGGTTCAGGCTTTGGCGCAATCAACTCGGCTATCTGGAGTACGACCCAAGCGTTGTTATGTGGACCGTGGATACCGGGGCCACAAAGTGACTAAGAGCACTGTTTTCATCTCCAGACAGAAGCGTGGTATTACGCTGACGATCAAGAAGGAGTTGAAACGACGCAATGCCATTGAGCCGGTCATTGGACACCTGAAAAGTGAGGGCCGGTTGGATAGAAACTTTCTCCGAGGTCTGCTTGGAGACCAGTTGAATGCCCTAATTTCAGGGATTGGCTATAACCTCCGCCTCATTTTGAAGAAGCTGAGGCTTCTTTGGCTGCTTTTCTGGATACAGACCTTCATGTCATCCCAGGAATCAGCCTTGGAACCCGCCAATCAAACAGGTTTCTGAACGATCGACTAAA
>NZ_JBAHUQ010000066.1 GCF_036689865.1 Magnetococcus sp. PR-3 | reverse complement strand
AAAAAGGGCTCCCATTCAAGGAGCCCTTTTCTTAACCTGCATTCATGAAACTATATAATGGTGCCTACTTTTTGCCCCTGGCCACCCTGGCGCCGGGTCAGATCCACGACCAGGTTAAGCAAACCCCATCATTTTCATGAATTCTGCCTTGCACAGTCCAAACACCGTTTTTGTTGTTCATCGTGCTTTTCCCACAGATCTTCAATGTTGCGTTTCATCCATTGAACATCTGTGCGGATGGCATAGCCCGCAGCCACTACCACTACAAGCTGAATCACCACAGCAAACAACACCATGACCCAGTTGGGATCAAGACTTAGCATTCCGAGCACCCCAAAAATTCAAAGCCAACAAGTTTACCACACCATTAGCTTTTGCAACCCACCCATCATCATTAGGGTTTGGCGTCATAGCAGCCACAGAACCCGCAACCGTCACAACACCACTTACCAAATTAAAAACCTCTACAAAATTATCCATTTTCTCTTAACTCCGTTTCCATATCCAAAAAATAACCACAGAACCAGCCACCAACGCCCACAAGCCATTACTAGCAACCTTAGCCGTTGCCGCATCATCACTATCTATTGCAGGCTCGACCGCTTCAGCACGCCCCCACAACGCCAACAATGCACCCAGTAAAATCCAGATATAACGCATCAAGCCACCCCAGGATAAGCGCTCATTGCATCTGAAAGGGATACCGTTTTCCCTGCCAACTCACCCCAAGTTGCCGGATTATCAGACCCCACCCCCGGCCTCACGTCAAAATGCCAGCGACGATACCCACGGCTTGCACTTGCTGTTTCAGGATAATAGCCAACCCCTGAAAACCCGGCCTCCTTAGCCTTGGAAAAAATGAATGCAGGATCTACCGAAGCAGGGATTAACACATCAATCGCACGACCATAAAAGTGCTGGCTGGTCCCCTCCCCTACCCGCAAAATCGCACCTTCAGCCGGTGAGATTGTAATAGGCACATCAATCAACCCCCGCAACTTATCCAATGACAACAAAAGGCCAACTGATAAGTGCAACCAAAACCCTCGAAATTCAGACACCTTGAAATGCTTCAGCTTCATAACAACCACCACCTTTAAAAGAACCCAAGCCATAATCATTAAACCTATGACCTTTGCAAATCTCACAACTTAGACCTTAACTTCATGCGCATATCAAGCTTAGAAACCGCCTCTTCATGTGGCACAATCACACCCTGCTCAATCATTTGTGAAAAAGCCTCCTCCAATGAGCGCAACATACTCAAATCAGAGTCTTTTAGGCCCTGCAAAGCTTCTGATTTCAATCTGTCAATTGCCATTCTTTCCTTAACAGACTGATCAACAAATAAAGACCTGTTTTTATGATCCACCCGCCAAGAATCCACACCTGAATCAGGCAATGCCGCATAAAATGCCCACCTGTTACCCTTTGATTTTGAACGCTCAACAGCTTCATTTGCTAACTCTTCTGAATCAGCCAAACTATACGAAGTTGGCAAACTATCCCGGTAACTATGAACAACAACAAAAGGCATCACAAAACCCCTTCAACAACAATCCTGCCCGCAATTAAATTACCTGAACTGGCTTGAAAGCGTAGCATATCAACAACACCAGAATAAAAAGCGCCACCCCCGACCCCACTATAGGCGGATGCGGCAGGCCCTGGCGTATCATTGTAGGCATAACGTGTTGCCACAACAGATGCATTCCCATCATGAGGACATGAAACGATAGCCTCTATATACCCGACCCCACCGCCAATAGCATTTGACAGCCTAATGATAGATGACGGCTGATTACCCAAAACAACGGCTGAAATCGGGCCTATGCCAGTCACCCACGATGATGTGGACAACCAACTAACCCCACCATCAAGCGAGCCTTTAAGCTGTAAATAGCCACTGCCTGAAGTGCTCACGCCATGCATAGATAAACGCACAGCCTTATAATCTGTGTACTGTGAAAGATCGATATCTATAAAAGCTTCAGCAGACAAAACATCTATAGTTTCCAGATATTCATAACCCGATTGAGCCGACACAGGGACAACATACGACATCAACTTACCCCCATAACACGAACATCAACACCACCCGACACAGACACAGCGTAAACAGCCGCTTTTAATGTCAACACATAGAGAACGCCCTTCTTAACCAACAAGCCATTAGTAGCCGTTACAGAGGCCCCCCCAATATAGATATCCCCATTGGTTGGCTGCACATGAACCTCCTTACGGCTTTCATCACTAGCAACCAACTCTGTTGCTGATGCAGCGACAGACACAGCCGTATTTACAACACTACCTCCTATGGACACCGCAACAGGAAGTACACCACCACCTACAGATACACCCGAAATATCAACATTATTTGTTCCTGTAAATGACATGCGCCGGTCCTGTACAACACCATCACCAACCGCAAGCCATACAGAAACATCATTATTGGTTTTATTTTCAAATGAGATTTTTTTAATAGCCGATGGGAGGCTATACGATAACCCGGCCTCAGTCCTTACAGGCTCGTTATTATCAAAACCCATGAAGAAAGTACCATCTGAATCGAGTACCGTAATACTCTGTCCCAATGCATGGATCGTTTCTCGACCATAGGCGGGAATAGTTACTTCAACACTTTGAATATGCTCCACACTCACTATTTTTTCCCCACAACAATAAAGGCAAGCCCCAACACAGCAACCATTCCAAAAAGCCACTTAACAGCCGTTTCAGCAATTTCCTTAGCGTTATCCTCTACACTCTCTGCCATTACAGCGTTATTGTCCTTAATGACATCACCTGCTAAATCCGTAACCTGTTCTATAACCTCAGGTATTGAGCGTGCCAACTCAGACCCTACCGACTCAAACGCAGCCATCACCCCAGGGTCTGTAAGCGTAACAGTAGCACCAGCACCAATGCCTATTCCGTCTTCAACCTGGATGCGCTGGTCATTGGTTTCCTGGCTGGTACTGTTGCTACTGCTACTACTGGACTTTCCACCCATTACAGCTTGGCCCGTAACACGGTTTCCACCTCTTTAAATCCCACCCCAAGAAATGCACGCTTCAGAGAGCCACGGCCACGGACTATGTGTGTACGAACTGAAACGCAACCGTTTGACCTTGCCCACTCTTCAACAGCAGGAATAGCAACCTTCAAAGACTTCACCGCATGGGTTAAGGATGCCCCAGCCTGAAAAACACACTCACGGCCTCCTCCAAAATCCTCAATAAACAGGACCCCCCACCCCAGCAACCGCCAGCCATCATCAAGCAGCAATTCACAACGGAACAATTCGCTTTTCCCTGCCTGGACTTCCTTTTTCAGCTCTTCGATGGTGTAAGTACTATCATCCGGGTCTAAAGCACCAGATAACAGTTTTTCGGCATGATCTGACCACAGGTCTTTAACTAACCTTACTTGTGTTTCCACATCCAACTCCCCAACAAAAACACCACACCAATTACAGCCAAAGAAACCCACGGTTTATCATCCCCCATAATCATAGGGGACGTATAAGGACTGTATGACACCGACTGCCTTGCAGAAGCTGAAGACATAGCAGGGCCACCCGTAATGGATGGTAACGCGGGCATTCCATTCATATCACCACCAACGAGCGAACCCGACATGACATCACTTGCGCCAAAATAGAGTTAGAGCCGTGAACGCAACCCCAGCAAGAGCAATCCAAACCATATATTGCTGATACTTGCTAAGGCTTGAGGTACTTGTTGGGGTTGCTTGAGCGGGAGCCGGAGCCGCTACCGGAGCGTTTGTTTCCATGCCCGTCTGGTTTTCGCGCTTCCATTTCGCATCCTCCCAATCAATCCAGTAACCCCAACCCTCTTTTACCGTGTCCCACAACCCACCAAAAGTGCTTCCTTCCGAGTTTCCAGACATGACGCCACCTTATGCCCGAGCCAGCATAATGGTTTCATGAATTACGGTCATAGCAGTTGCTGAATCAAAGGTAAGCTTTGCCCGAAAATCACGGAACGGAGACGTGTTAACCACACGCCCTAAACGATTACCTGCCATATCCACATGCACCATGCCAGATTGCCAACTACGCCCACCGGTTTTCATAGCCGCCATGTTTTGCATCGTTTTAGCCGTAGCTGTATCAGCTTGATAGAGTTCCTGGCGGTTAGCCTGAATCTCTACATTGCTGATATTGCTTGTGGTGAAGTGCAACGCCTTAAGGCCAACGCCAGGACCGGTTACAGGCAAATCAGAAAGCTCCACAGCGGTACCCAGAGAGCCGTAATCGGTCTCCCCAATCTCAATCATAGAGCCCATAGGGTGATTACCTTCCCCCTTAACCTCACCCACAGCATCCAGGACAGGAGACACCACAGAATTCGACAACTTAATTTCCAACGTGCAACTCGTCAGGTCAGCCGTACCAAGCGCCATAGAATCAACGTTGTTGGCGTTTTCCAGATATGGACGCGCAAACACGATGGGCAAAACACCGCTTTCAGCCGTAATTCCATAGAAATTATTAAGGGCAATAAGGTTTGCCCCTGTAAGGTCCATTAACACCTTACGACCCGCTTTAAGCTTCACGCGTTCGATGTGTGTTTTCTGGTCTGTCTGACTCATGGCAGCAGGGGTTGCACCACTTTGAATGCGCACATACAAAGCCGTATAAGCAGCCGTTACCGGAATGCTCAAATTAGCCGAGGACCCAGGAGCAACAGCAGAAAATGCGGGCAAGTCGATACGAACAAGCATCATTGCTCTACCCTCCCCTTAGTTACCAAAGCCATCTGCAGCATCTTCAATCACTGGCATATCACCCATATACTTAAACAACAAACCACCAACAACCAGACCGGCCACTACGGCCAGCACATTCTTAAACCAAGCCTTTGTCATTTGTTCCGTCTCCTCAGATATAGAAAAAGCCACGCCTCTACATCGAGACGTGGCCTTACCATGATCAACTGAGATGATCCGTTGCAAATTTAAAAACTATTCCGTACGTACGGA
>NZ_JBAHUQ010000065.1 GCF_036689865.1 Magnetococcus sp. PR-3 | reverse complement strand
GCCCTCCGACAGGAGGGCTTTTTTGGGCGCTACGTTTAAATCATTTGAAGGTTAGACTTTGTAGTAGTCTCGATACCACTCAACAAACTGACCAATGCCCTCTTCGACGGTTGTCTGGGGGCGATAGCCAAGATCCTCTTCCAAATTGCTAACATCTGCATAGGTATCTGGGACATCTCCTTTTTGGAGAGGAAGAAAATTTTTCTTTGCCTCAATACCCAACTTCTTTTCCAAGACTTCAATATAGCGCATAAGCTCAACGGGCTCATTGTTACCAATATTATAAATGCGATATGGCGCCAAACTCGTCGCAGGGTCTGGATCATTACCCGACCACTGTTCATTGGGTTGAGCAACTTTATCCAAGACCTTTTCAACCCCATTAACAATGTCGTCAATGTAAGTAAAATCACGCATGTGACGGCCATGATTAAACACATCAATGGCTTCCCCAGCCAACATTTTACGGGTAAACATAAACAGGGCCATATCCGGACGCCCCCAAGGCCCATACACTGTAAAAAAGCGCAAGCCCGTTACCGGCAACCGAAAAATATGGCTGTAGGAGTGTGCCATCATTTCATTGGATTTTTTGGTGGCGGCATAAAGACTAACCGGATGCTGGGTACCCCCATGCTCCGAGAAGGGCATGTTGGTATTGGCCCCATAGACAGAGCTGGTGGAAGCATAGATAAGATGCTCCACATCATTATGTCGGCACCCCTCGAGAATATTTAAAAAACCCACCACGTTGGAGTTCACATACGCATGAGGGTTGACCAAGGAGTAGCGTACACCAGCCTGGGCAGCTAAATTAACCACCCGATGGGGTTTATGCTTGGCAAACAGCTCTGCAACCGCTTCACTATCTTCCAGGTCAATCCGGGCCTCTGTATAGCCTGGGTATTTCATGTTTAACGCTAAACGAGCCTGTTTAAGAGAGACATCGTAATAGTCATTGAGGTTATCAATACCTATGACTTCATCGCCTCGCTCAAGCAGTTGTCGGCTTAATGATGCACCGATAAAACCTGCTGCGCCGGTAATCAAGACTCTCATGAGATACCCTTATTGGTTGGCTGTTGCCACGACCATAGATCAGAAAGACGGTTTTAACAGTGACTCTACACGGGCAACATCCTCAGGATGATCCACACCAATGGAGCCTCCTGGTACTTTGACACATGCAATACGCTTACCCCGCTCAATAAAGCGCAGAGGTTCAATACTCTCAGCCTGCTCAACTGGCCCTCGTTCCAGGGTAACAAACTCCATCAGTGCATCACGGGTAAACGCATAAAGACCGACATGCACTTTATGGTCAAAACCAGCCTGAAAATCAAGGGGAACTGGTAGACGCGTAAAGGTTATAACACATCCATCCATGGAGGGAACCAAATGTACCGTGGAAGATGAAGCTTTTTGTGTCTGTGTGGCACCATCCATATAGGCTGTTGCCAAACCAATACCTCTTGGTAAAGCATCCAATAGACACTGCGCTACCGCATCAATGGTCGCGGGGTCTATAAGAGGCTCATCTCCTTGAACATTTATGTAAATATCCGCTTCTTGGCTTTTTGCAACTTCCGCCAAACGGTCGGTACCAGTGGGGTGATCACTGCGGGTCATAACAACGGGGATATCCCGTTGCTCACAGGCACGAGTAATGCGCTCATCATCTGTCGCCACGACGACGGCGTCCACACATGCCGCCAATTTAGCTTGTGCCCACACCCTTTCGATCATCATTTTGCCGGCGATATCAACCAGTGGTTTACCAGGAAATCGGCTGGAGGCCCAGCGGGCTGGAATCACCGCCAATACTCTAGGTGCTCGTTGAGGAGAAAACATGCGACCTCCATAGTGCAAACGATCGGAAGATTGGCCTATACTATAGCGACTTTAAAGGAGGCAGGCATCCTTTCATGGTAAATAATTTTGAAAAGGAGCTTCTTTAGCTCACTTATGTTCGAACAACGATAAATGAAGCAAAATATCTTTATGAAATCCGTTAAATATACCGATCTCTTTGTCATGAACACTTCTATTATGGCTTGATTAGGGTAGAACTTATGCAAAGTGCAACCTCAGCACATACCGGTAACTGGCGTTCTCTGCTCAATCGATGCAGCCCCACATGTCGGCTATTGGTAGCGCTTCTCTTTTTTATTCTCAGCGCGTTACTTTCTGGCTTTGTACTGCTTGTCTCGGCAGGTGAGTGGTCACCCCTTACACAGTACACCATGCAGGCGGTTGTAACCGTTATACCCGGCGGTATTGGCCTGTATATCATACTCTATCGGCCCCTCTTACAAGAGCTATCACGCCACGGCTGGCTTTTAGGTAACCTTGCCATACTCAATAAACGCATGCGCGGTTTAACCGATAATCAAAAACTGGGGGAGACCGCTTTGGGCTTTCTTGCCGAAACGGTTGAAGCCAAAACCGGCTCGGTCTATTTGGTCAAAGAGGGAGAACAACTCCTTCTCGTTGCAGGTTATGCCCTTCCCTCCACAAGCCCCATTGGTACAGTCATTCGCTACGGGGAAGGTATGGCTGGAGAAGCTGCCAAAACACGCCACCCCCTCCGTATTGAGCAGGCCGTGCCTTTAGAGAGTGGATCGGGCCAAATTCATCTTGCCGTACACCTTGCCATTCCTCTATTGCACCAAGGCAACCTCCAAGGTGTCATGGCGCTAGGCCTGGAGCAGATCCCCAATGAACGCCATACGCTGCTATTAACCCGTGTTAGTGAAATTATGGCCATCTCCTTTGGGGGTGCCCATGCATCGGTCAGAATGCAGGATTTGCTGGATGAGACACAGCGCCAGAAAGATGAGCTTTCCGTTCATCAAACCATGCTCAAAGAGACCATTGATGAACTGGAAAAGGCCAGTAAATACAAATCCCGTTTTTTGGCCAGCATGTCTCATGAGCTGCGCTCCCCGCTAAACAGCCTTTTAATTCTCTCCAAGCTGTTAGGAGAGAACAGACCAGGCAACTTAACCGAGAAACAGGTAGAGTTTGCCAAAACCATCCACTCTGCAGGTTCTGACCTGTTAGGTTTGATTGATGAAGTACTGGATTTAGCACGGATTGAAGCAGGGCGTATTCGTATTTTTAAAGATAAGATGGTTCTTGAAGATCTTTCTTACGCTTTAGACCGCCTCTACTGTCATGTCGCCCAACATAAGAAACTCGGTTTTAAAATTCGATTGGTGGATAATCTGCCTGAAGCCCTCCATACCGACCGCCAGCGGGTTGATCAAATTTTAAAGAATCTACTGACCAATGCCATTAAATTTACAGAGACAGGCTCTGTCATCGTCACCTTTGAACCGTGCGAACCCCCGGTACAGGAAGACAAAGACAAGCCCCCATATACCGATGGGGATTGGATTAGAGTCTCTGTGCAGGATACAGGCATTGGCATTCCTGAAGCCAAACAAGCGGTTGTTTTTGAACCTTTTAAACAGCTGGATGATGGTGCTGATCGTAAATACCCTGGAACAGGGCTTGGACTGGCTATTAGCCAAGAACTTGCGACCTTACTCGGGGGTAAGATGGAACTGACCAGTGTTGAAGGAGACGGTAGTACATTCTCCTTACTTCTTCCTGTTGGTGAGTTACCGACAGAAGAGCAGGTGGTTGGTTCAGAAGACGAGGCCCCCCCTCCAACCCGCCAACAGGACTTGGAAACCATCCGAGATGACCGTCGTACCATGACCTTTGAGGATACCAGCGTTCTGATTGTTGGTAATAATCATGAGTTGATTCGTGAACAGCTAGAGAGCGCACGGGGGGAAGGTTACGCAGCTGTCGTCGCAGGAGATATGAGTTCTACACTGTTCCTCGCCAACCTTTATCAACCCATCGCAGTTATCCTAACGACCGACCTGCCTGGTGTAGATACCCATAAGTTGGTAGATCGTATTCGCGCAGCTATTGATCATGAGACCTTGCGCATTTTACATGTTGCCGTGCCTGGAACTGTACTGGATCAACAACCTGAAGGGGTTGAAATTAAGACACTGCATATTGCCAGCGACACCAACGTGGCAAAAATTCTTCAGGAGTCTTCTCTCTTTCTCAAATCTTTACGCGATGGTGATGAACAGACACAGCCTGAGGTTGCAACAGAGATTAATGGTGAACAGCCCTCTAGCAAAGAGCAGCAACAAGAACAAAGTACAAAATCGACCTCGAACAAGCATGTGGGGCCGTTGACAGGCTTTGAAGTTCAAGCGGCACTGAAGAAACGTAAAATCCTCATTATTGAGGATGATATGCGTAACATTTTTGCCTTAACCAGCTTGTTAGAAGAGAGTGAAGCCAATGTACTTATGGCTAAAAATGGTAAGTTGGGATTAGAAATACTTGGCGAAAACCCGGATGTCGATATTGTATTGCTCGATATTATGATGCCAGATATGAACGGCTATGATGTTCTAAAGCACATGCGTGCGGATCCTCAGTTTCAGAGCTTGCCCGTCATTGTACTTACCGCCAAAGCCCTACAGGGGGAACGTAAACGCTGCCTGAATGCCGGTGCGTCAGACTACCTACCAAAACCAGTTGACCCACCTAAATTACTGGCGATGTTACGGGTGTGGTTAGAGAAAAAACGCTAAAAAACTCAGTTCCAATAACAGACCAAGCCTGGCTTACCCGCACCAGGCTTGGTCTATGTGCTCAGCTCTCCTAAGATAACCAGCTTCAAAAACCACCCCTCCAAATCTCGTCGCGCACTTAAACCAAAATGGCTACCCCACGCATATCTTCCTATGATGATCTGTATAGGCTTCATACGACTGACAGCTCACTGCCATGCTTGCTACCACCCAGCAATCTTCCCAGGCTAGTTTTTCATGATCAGACCAAGCCTACAAGATCATGGGCTAAGCCTCGCCCTCCCCCCCCCACACAGGCAACCTCTTCAAACCTCCTGCATTCAACCGCAAGCCAATCCCATAAGCGATATGTCCCATATCCTATCCAACACATGAGGGGTAACGGA
>NZ_JBAHUQ010000064.1 GCF_036689865.1 Magnetococcus sp. PR-3 | reverse complement strand
AAAACACGGCCCGGAAGGGCAGCCCCAGAGGGGGTAAGCGCAATGGCGCAGGGTGGCTCTAGTGAGCTTAGGCGAGCTAAGAGACTGCCACGATCTTTGATAAATTGGTATCCATTGGTGTGGGTTTCGGATGAGGTTGTGAAGTTTGATACAGCCAAAAACGAAACTCTTTCAATGAAATTGAGTTTACGTTCTTGCAGTAAGAAGTAAAATTTAGGATTAAATCTTTCACACGTTTAGTGTGTTTTGTGTGGAGAGTTTGATCCTGGCTCAGAACGAACGTTGGTGGCATGCTTAACACATGCAAGTCGAACGGTAACAGCAGTGCTTGCACTGGCTGACGAGTGGCGCACGGGTGAGTAACGCGTGGATATCTACCCAGATGTGGGGGACAACAGTTGGAAACGACTGCTAATACCGCATAATCCCTACGGGGGAAAGGCTTCGGCCGCATTTGGAGGAGTCCGCGTTGGATTAGGTAGTTGGTGGGGTAAAGGCCTACCAAGCCGACGATCCATAGCTGGTCTGAGAGGATGATCAGCCACACTGGAACTGAGACACGGTCCAGACTCCTACGGGAGGCAGCAGTGGGGAATATTGCGCAATGGGGGAAACCCTGACGCAGCAATGCCACGTGAGTGATGAAGGCCTTCGGGTTGTAAAGCTCTTTTAGTAGGGAAGATAGTGACGGTACCTACAGAAAAAGCTCCGGCTAACTCCGTGCCAGCAGCCGCGGTAATACGGAGGGGGCAAACGTTGTTCGGAATCACTGGGCGTAAAGGGCGCGTAGGCGGTTTTCTAAGTCAGAAGTGAAATCTCGGGGCTCAACCTCGAAACTGCTTTTGAAACTGGAAGACTAGAATTCGGTAGAGGATGGTGGAATTCCCCGTGTAGAGGTGAAATTCGTAGATATGGGGAGGAACACCGGAGGCGAAGGCGGCCATCTGGGCCGATATTGACGCTGAGGCGCGAAAGTGTGGGTAGCGAACAGGATTAGATACCCTGGTAGTCCACACCGTAAACGATGAGTGCTAGTAGTTGCGGGTATCGACCCCTGCGGCTACGAAGTTAACGCGATAAGCACTCCGCCTGGGGAGTACGGCCGCAAGGTTAAAACTCAAAGGAATTGACGGGGGCCCGCACAAGCGGTGGAGCATGTGGTTTAATTCGATGCAACGCGAAGAACCTTACCTGCTTTTGACATCCTTGGAATCTTACGGAGACGTAGGAGTGCACTTCGGTGAACCAAGTGACAGGTGCTGCATGGCTGTCGTCAGCTCGTGTCGTGAGATGTTGGGTTAAGTCCCGCAACGAGCGCAACCCCTGCCTTTAGTTGCCATCATTAAGTTGGGCACTCTAGAGGAACTGCCGGTGTTAAGCCGGAGGAAGGTGGGGACGACGTCAAGTCATCATGGCCCTTATGGGCAGGGCTACACACGTGCTACAATGGCGGATACAGAGGGCAGCGAAGCAGCAATGTGGAGCGAATCTCATAAAGTCCGTCTCAGTTCGGATTGGAGTCTGCAACTCGACTCCATGAAGTTGGAATCGCTAGTAATCGCGGATCAGCATGCCGCGGTGAATACGTTCCCGGGCCTTGTACACACCGCCCGTCACACCATGGGAGTTGGTTTTACCCGAAGCCGGTGGCCTAACCTTTCGAGGGGGGAGCTGTCTACGGTAAGATCAGCGACTGGGGTGAAGTCGTAACAAGGTAGCCGTAGGGGAACCTGCGGCTGGATCACCTCCTTTCTAGGGAGATTGATGCAGTCACTTAAGAGCGTGCTCTTAAGTAACACAAGTCATCTTACCAGGTCGATCAAGCCGATCTTCTTCACCGAAACCCACATCAATGGATACCGAATTCACGAGAGGCGACAGTTCTAACGAACTGGCGCTTTTTTTGATCGTGGATGTGATCTTTGACAATTGAGTGGAATGGGTATGTAGCTGTGTTAAACACAGTAGTGTAGTAGAAGTAAACGAAGGGCATACGGTGGATGCCTTGGTGTCAAGAGGCGATGAAGGACGTAGCACGTTGCGATAAGCTTCGGCGAGCCGCGAGCAGGCTTTGACCCGGAGATTTCCGAATGGGGAAACCCGGTGGGATGAAATCCCATCACTGTTAGCTGAATACATAGGCTATCAGAGCGAACGCAGGGAACTGAAACATCTAATTACCTGCAGGAAAAGAAATCAATTGAGATTCCCCTAGTAGCGGCGAGCGAACGGGGAACAGGCCAGTAACATCAAACATACATGTTTTAGCCAAATCCTCTGGAAAGTGGAACCATAGTGGGTGATAGTCCTTTAGGCGAAAGGGCGTGTATGTGGGTTACGATGAGTAGGGCGGGACACGTGAAATCCTGTCTGAACATGGGGGGACCTCCCTCCAAGCCTAAATACTACTTGACGACCGATAGTGTACCAGTACCGTGAGGGAAAGGTGAAAAGGACCCCGATAAGGGGAGTGAAATAGAACCTGAAACCGTATGCTTACAAGCAGTCGGAGGGCTATAAGATAAGCCTGACGGCGTACCTTTTGTATAATGGGTCAGCGAGTTAATCTACGTAGCAAGCTTAATCGAAAGTGTAGGCGAAGCGAAAGCGAGTCTGAATAGGGCGTTAAGTTTCGTGGATTAGACCCGAAACCGAGTGATCTACCCATGGTCAGGTTGAAGGTGCAGTAACATGCACTGGAGGACCGAACCCACCTATGTTGAAAAATGGGGGGATGAACTGTGGGTAGGAGTGAAAGGCTAAACAAACTCGGAAATAGCTGGTTCTCTCCGAAAACTATTTAGGTAGTGCCTCGAATTGGCATGCCGGGGGTAGAGCACTGGATGGGCTAGGGGGGCCCAAAGCCTTACCAAACCTAACCAAACTCCGAATACCGGTCATGTTATAGTTCGGGAGACAGACTGCGGGTGCTAAGGTCCGTAGTCGAGAGGGAAAAAGCCCAGACCATCATCTAAGGTCCCCAAGTCATACTTAAGTGGGAAAGGATGTGGGAATGCCCTGACAGCCAGGAGGTTGGCTTAGAAGCAGCCACCCTTTAAAGAAAGCGTAATAGCTCACTGGTCGAGTGGTCCTGCGCCGAAAATATAACGGGGCTCAAAGTATGCACCGAAGATATGGATGCCGCAAGGCATGGTAGGAGAGCGTTCCGTAAGCCGTTGAAGCCGTACCGAAAGGAGCGGTGGAGGTATCGGAAGTGAGAATGCTGACATGAGTAACGACAAACCAGGTGAGAATCCTGGTCGCCGAAAACCCAAGGTTTCCTACGCAAGGCTATTCCGCGTAGGGTTAGTCGGCCCCTAAGGTGAGGCATACGATGCGTAACCGATGGGAAACAGGTTAATATTCCTGTACCTCTTTTAACTGCGATGGGGGGACGGAGAAGGATAAATCTACCGGGCGTTGGTTGTCCCGGGACAAGTATGTAGGCTGGTCTGTTAGGTAAATCCGGCGGACTTTAAGGCTGAGATACGATGTGGAGCCACTTGGCGAACTGATTGATTCCATGCTTCCAAGAAAAGCCTCTAAGCTTCAGGTTAAGAGAGACCGTACCCCAAACCGACACAGGTGGGTGGGATGAGAATTCTAAGGCGTGTGAGAGAACTCTGGTAAAGGAACTCGGCAAAATAGCCCCGTAACTTCGGGAGAAGGGGTGCCCCTTGTATGTGAAAGTCTTTACGACTGGAGCAGAAGGGGGCCGCAGTGACCAGGGGGGAGCGACTGTTTACCAAAAACATAGGACTCTGCTAAATCGCAAGATGAAGTATAGGGTCTGACGCCTGCCCGGTGCTGGAAGGTTAAGAGGAAGGGTGCAAGCTCCGAATCGAAGCCCCAGTAAACGGCGGCCGTAACTATAACGGTCCTAAGGTAGCGAAATTCCTTGTCGGGTAAGTTCCGACCTGCACGAATGGCGTAACGACTTCCCCGCTGTCTCTATCAGAGACTCAGTGAAATTGAATTTGCTGTGAAGATGCAGCATACCCGCGGCAAGACGGAAAGACCCCGTGAACCTTTACTATAGCTTTGCATTGGTACTAGAGACAGTTTGTGTAGGATAGGTGGGAGGCTTTGAAACTTGGGCGCCAGCTCAGGTGGAGCCAACCTTGAAATACCACCCTGACTCTCTTTGGTATCTAACTGCGCACCGTTATCCGGTGTCAGGACAGTGCATGGTGGGTAGTTTGACTGGGGCGGTCGCCTCCTAAACAGTAACGGAGGCGCACGATGGTTCGCTCAGGTTGGTTGGAAATCAACCGTAGAGTGCAATGGCATAAGCGAGCCTGACTGTGAGACTGACAAGTCGAGCAGGTACGAAAGTAGGTCATAGTGATCCGGCGATTCCGAGAGGAAGGGTCGTCGCTCAACGGATAAAAGGTACTCCGGGGATAACAGGCTGATCTCCCCCAAGAGTTCACATCGACGGGGAGGTTTGGCACCTCGATGTCGGCTCATCGCATCCTGGGGCTGTAGTCGGTCCCAAGGGTTTGGCTGTTCGCCAATTAAAGCGGTACGCGAGCTGGGTTCAGAACGTCGTGAGACAGTTCGGTCCCTATCTGCCGTGGGCGTTTGGAAAGTTGAGAGGAGCTGCTCCTAGTACGAGAGGACCGGAGTGGACAAGCCTCTGGTGTTCGGGTTGTCGTGCCAACGGCATCGCCCGGTAGCTACGCTTGGAAGGGATAACCGCTGAAAGCATCTAAGCGGGAAGCCCACCTCGAGATGAACTTTCCCTATGAGATCCGTGGAAGACCACCACGTTGATAGGCAGGATGTGGAAGTGGGGCAACCCATGTAGCTAACCTGTACTAATCGATCCACTGACTTCTATATTATATACCGCTGCTGCCCATTCCCCTCAGTTGTCCGAGACCACCATAGCTCTATAAGCTTGGTCGGATTCAGCACATATCGGCCCCCAACTACGCGTTGGCGATGGCCCCAAAGATAAGGATTTCCGGTAGCAATAGCGAGGGAGTCACACCCGATCCCATCCCGAACTCGGAAGTTAAGACCCTTAGCGCCGATGATACTGCGGCTTAAGTCGTGGGAAAGTAGGACACCGCCGGAAATCCTTATACTA
>NZ_JBAHUQ010000063.1 GCF_036689865.1 Magnetococcus sp. PR-3 | reverse complement strand
TCTTACCGTGCCGCCCTATCAAACCCTGTCTTGTTCACAACGGCCGCAGGTGCTGAATCTCGTTAATAATGGATGGCTGGTAAGTGAAGAGGGGTACGCAAAGCTGGTTGATACTAAGCTTGATGGGGGGGACGTGCTCGGTTGATGGCAAAAAACTGAGAAGAGGGCCGTTGTATGTTCCTTGCTTTAGTGGGGGATTATATCTTCTTTTTTTAAAGCTACTCCTAAGATTTATTCTGTTCCTTTTTGTTTTAGCTCATATTTCCACCGTGGGATCTTCTTTTAAGGCCAGCTACATCAGAGGTTTCTTAGGTTTAGTTCATCCAGCAAGCCGCGACAGAGCAGGTCATGGGGGCGTCAATGCTATCGGTGGGCTATCGCCCTAATGTATCGAATGCTTTACGCAGGCATATGGCTCTGTAACAGGGGCAAGCATTTCAATCCATCTTTGATCCGCATATTGGTTAAAAGGCGGCTATCCACCATCAGCCTATGTCGCACATGGCTGGTTGCCCAAGGTGGGGCGCAACCATCACCATGGGCACCGGAAAATCAACCTCACAATGTGATGACACGGTTTAAGCTTGTGAATAACGGGCGGGGTGTTGCTCACGATCTGCCGTTTGGGGAAGGTTCGCTTTTAAACCTGCTAGATGGGGCTCCCGGCTAAAAGGCACACTTGTCGTCATGCCAGCTGTGTTTTGGAGCTGGCTTAGCTCTATGTCGGCTCTTTAAAGGTAAGGTTATCACCCTGTGGAAAGGGGGTGAGGTAGCAATCTGTACAGGAGGGGCTATTCGATCTGCTAGACGTTTGATCTTGGTGGTGCTCAAGCTTTGCACCGTACTCTGTGTCGGGTGGATCATGAAGCCTTGAGGTACCTTGTGAAGGGTTTCTATTATACTAGAGTGGCCGTTCAAGTCGTGGCGAGGCATGATTACAAGTATGGGATGCGATCAAAAAAGCAAGTTTTCAACCTGCATCCTACGGTGTTTTTAGAGTTGGTGGTGTACGCTCGGTGCTTTTTTTAGAAGCCAGAAATGCGCCGCTCACAATAAGTAGGGCAGCCATCAATAAACTAGAGCGCCATTGGCCATGCCCAAAGCTTATCAGAAGTAAGGTAGAGAGTAGGGGGGTAAGGTAGGAAAGTGTACCTAAGAGTTGAATATCTCCTCGTTTCATGCCCCGATCCCACAAGAAAAAAGCCAGCCCAACAGGCCCCAAACCAAGGCTGGTTAATGCAGCATATTGGGTCAGGCTTGGTGCAACCCATGTTTCCATACTGATATGACAGGCCCAGGCGCTGATCGCAGTAAGCAGGCAAAAGCCCGCCACAGCATCACTACCAATATGTGCAAAATGGCGACTAAGTACCGAATAGCTTGACCAAGCTAAGGCCGCCATAACCGCCATGAAATAACCAAAACCAGCCGCCTCATTACTCAATGAACCCTCAGCCGTGACCACAACAGACGCTGCCCCGATAAAGCCCAGTACAACCCCTATGATAGACCAGCGAGAAAGATGTTCATTAGGCAATAGGCCTGAAAACAAAACAATGAGTAGAGGCCATAAATAATTGATAAGGTTAGCTTCAACAGCAGGTGCATGGCCCAAAGCGAGAAAATAGAAAAAGTGATACCCAAACAGCCCCCACAATCCCAACCCCCATAGTTTGAGTGGGTATTTATGCATACTGCGCCCCCAAGGACCAGGACTGATGATGCCAATCAGACCCATAACTGCAGAAACTGAAAATGTTAATGCAACCATTTGAAAAGGGGGGAGTGGTCCTGCTATAGCTGTGAGTAGACCCAGCGTAGACCAAAGAAGAATGGCACCAAAGCCAAGGCGTGTGGCGGTACGGTTTGACATGGTTGTTTCCGTGATAAAAAACCAAGGTATCGCTTTAAAAGAAACCTTTTGCGATAACCCGAGACCAAAATGAGGAGAGCTATTGTACTGAAGTCGGGAGAGAAGGCGATGAAAAAGCACATGTTGGTGGCTATGTCGGTTTGTGCAGGGTTGTGCTCACCTCCTCTACATGCTCAAGAGGTGGGTCCAGAGTTGCGCTTAGGGGCGATGTTGCATGATATTGATTTTTTGAGTTTTAACCGAGAAGGTGGTCAAGATCTTAATGGTGAAATTCTATTTGCGACACCGCGTTTATTGTCATCCATGGGCAGCCCTAGGCCCCATGTGGGCTTTGCCCTTAACAGTGACGGCTATACCAGTCAGCTCTATACAGGGCTAACCTGGCACCATAGATGGCTCAATCAGCTTTTTGTGGAAGGGTCATTGGGGGGGACGGTTCATAATGGCGACACCTTAAACTATGCTTCAGACCGTAAAAGTCTTGGTTCTCAGGTACTGTTCCGTCTCTCGGCCTCTGTCGGGTATCAACTAACCAAGCAGAATAGCCTTTCACTGATGGTGGATCATATCTCCAACGCCTATCTTGCCGATGAAAATGAGGGGTTGGATACCATTGGCTTACGCATCGGTCACCGCTTTTAGTCAACCGAAACAATGCAATGTTCGCTTGTCGATAAACGATGGCTAAGTTTACGTATGTCCCCCCCATATGTCCCCCCCATTGTTAAATCTATTTCTATGGTTTAAACGTGCTGCTCTAAAATGAAAAAACCCTCCGCACAAGGCGGAGGGTTTGATCATCATCAACATCATCCCTGAAGGGATGGCAGCTTACTTAGCAGCAGGAGCTGCTGGGGCTGCAGGAGCTTGCATGGCGGGGTGACCCATCATAGCAGGGTGGGCAGGGTATGCACCGGGGTAACCCATGGTGGGGTAACCACCGGGGTAACCGCCCCATGCGGGGTAACCACCACCATTGTAGCCATTGAAGCCATTGTAGCCGTTGTAGCCATTGTAGCCGTTGCCACGACCGGTAGCGTTGCCGCTCATGTTGAAGCCAAAGCTACCGTTGCCGGTACCATTGCCTACGCCATTGCCCATGCCATTGCCCCAACCATTGTTGTTGCCCCAGCCGTTGTTGCCCCAGAAAGCGTCAGCGTCGGAAGCCTGAGCCAGAGCCAAACCACCCAACAGAGCTGCAACAGCCAGAATATTAATCTTTTTCATGATGATCTCCAGTAACAGGTCTGTGCTCAGACCAATAAGGTCGCTGCGAGCTCCAATGAAGTCGAGCAGCGACCAGCAGGCACGCTTTAACCTAAATGATCAAAGGTGCGAAAAAAGTATATGTAGTGCTGATTGTACTTTGGATTTCAGATCTAAACGTTAGATCGGCACCTTCGGTTGAAAACCGTGGTGGCTGTGCTGGCGCATGCTTGGCTTAGTTAAAAAAGCGCGGTAGATGCAGATTAAAGAGGCACTACCAAGCATGTGATTTTTTTTTGAGATCCACAAACTGTTCGATAAATATGTAGAGTGTGAATAACGACTATTTAAATATCAGATTCATTCATGCGCTGGCAATCATAATCTTCGATCTTATTGATTTAAATTGTAAAACCATGTTACAGGTGATGGGGTTTTGTCGCAAATAGGCAGGGTGTTACTATAAAATAAAGCCCGTAGCTTATTGTATTGTTACGTATTTCGAACGGTTTTACGAAAAAGAAGTGTACGGATAAATAAGATATCACAACTGAATAAGTGAATAGGTGCTGTACCTTTTAAATGCAGCCGGTTAGTTGGCTAGGACCGTGCGGATTGTTGACCATGACGTTAACCAACCGTATCCGCTACAGAGAAGTGACAAACCCTGAAAAGAGCCAGGAACCTATCATCTAGATCTTAGTGGGGTCTCACAACATGCGGGTATGTGATCAAGACCCAACCGACCCCCAGAATAGGTATAAAGAGGGTTTATCTTAAGTGGTGAGACAACGTTTAGCCTACTGTTAAACAGTGAGGCTGTCATGGCATCTACCAGTTCAACCGTACAGTCACTACCGGCATGTGAGGATGCGTTTTACCCTAGAAGTTCAGGAAGCCGAGGTGCGATGTCTCTTGAAGGTCGTGTGTCTATTCCGCCATGGCTTAGAGAAAAAGCGGATTGAGCGGATAAAAAAGAGCTCTCTTATTTAACCAACAAATGTATCCAGAAATTGCAACAGCTCTTGGCGTTTAATGGGTTTGGTGAGGTGGCCATCGCACCCAGCGGCTAGGCTGTCATCGTGGGCTTCAGAAAAAGCATGGGCTGATAGGGCATAAATAGGTGTTGCTGGGTGATTGTTGTCATGTTCCCACGTGCGGATATGGCGGGTGGCGCTGTAGCCATCCTGTTTTGGCATCTGCACATCCATTAAAACCAAGTCAAACTGACCGTTTATAAAGGTTGATTCTGCTTCTACCCCATCGCGTACATAGGTAGCCAGATGCGCGGTATGCTTTAAATAAGCTTTTAGTAGGGTGATATTATCTTCAGAATCATCGGCTATAAGTAGGGATAGCCCCGGTTTAAGCGAAGATTGCGTGTCGCTTTGAACGGGGGGCTCTACCTGCTTGGGTGCTTTACAGGCTGGGAGCGGAAGGTTAAAGAAAAAACGGCTGCCTTGTTGAAGTTGGCTCTCGACCTGAAGTTCCCCCCCCATATGCTCGATCAGGTAGTTGCAAATGGTTAACCCCAAACCACTGCCCCCAAAGCGGCGGGTGATGCTTGTATCCGCTTGAGAAAAAGGCTTAAAAATAGTCTTGAGCTGCTCAGCATCAATACCAATACCACTATCTATAACCTCAAAGCATAGCTGGTCTTGCTTTGGTGCGATCAGGCGGATAGTCACCACTCCTTGATGGGTGAACTTAACGGCGTTACCGATGAGGTTAATCAATGTTTGACGTATACGGGCAGCATCGCCCATCACCCACGCGGGTAGAGGTTGCTGTGCTTCAATCTTTAACGTCACCCCTTTTTCTTGTATTGGGTGTAGGAAAATCTGCCCGACTTGGCGCAAGAGCTTAACAGGATCAAAGGGTGCCTGTTCTAAGCTTAGCTTTCCTGCTTCAATCTTGGAAAGGTCAAGAATGTCATTGATGAGACTAAGCAAGCCTTCACCAGCACTATGAGAGATCTCAAGGTAGTGTTGACGCTGAGGGTTCTTTTCGCTTTCCAATAAAAGCTCAGACATGCCGATGATAACGTTTAATGGGGTACGTATTTCATGGCTCATGGTTGCCAAAAATTGTGTTTTGGCCTGGGTGGCGGCCTCTGCAGCCTCTTTGGCTTGTTCAGCTTTCTCTTTTTCACGGCGGGCGCTTATATCTTGCAGCATGCCCTCAATGATCTGTTCATCATGACCTTCTAGGGACATTAAGCGGGCATTAATCAATGCCGTAAACCGATGTCCATCCAAACGTTTTAAGACAATTTCAAAATCTAAAATTTTACCGTGCGCCCGTAGTGTCTGCACCAGTATTTTTCGCTGGGCTGGATCTTCATAATGTTCTTCGATGGGGGCTTTGAGCAGCTCTTCGACGTTTGCATAGCCAAACAGCTTCACCAAAGCTGGGTTAGCTGTGATGTAATATCCCTCTAATGTTGATTGAAATACCCCCTCTGCGGCATGGTTTACAATCCCCCGATACTTCTGCTCTGCCCGACGGGTTGCCGCATCTGACTCCTGAAGAGCCTCAATCATCTGATTGAAGGATTGCGCTAAATGGCCAATTTCATCTTCTTTATCACTTTTAGGAAGGCGACCGGTTAAATCACGGGTGGTGGCAATTTGCCGCATCTGCTGAGAGAGGTTTCTCAGTGGGCGGGTAATTCGTGTACTAATGGTTAAGGCAAATATCCCGGCCAAGAGTAACCCCAATACCAGAGCCCCAAGTTGAAGGGTTAATATACGCGCTGCATTATGTCGAACAGCCTCTTGAGAGGTGTAAGCGATCAAATAAGCATGCAGCTTACCTTGATAGGAAAAAGGTACAATACGGGCAAAATATGGGATTTTTTGTCGGTAAATTTCATGTAAAACAGTGGGGTCCTGCCCCATATTTAAGATCTGTTGACGGCTTGGGTCAGCAGGGGCGTGAAGGTGGCTGGTTGCCACAAGTACCCCTTGGTGGTTGTATAGATCGGTGATATAGCCAGTGGTACGAAAGCTATCGAGCAACTGTGTATGCAGGATTTGCTTGAGGAATCGAATTTCACCGACCTGTTGAGGGAAGGTTTCATACCCATCGGGATCATCTACATCAATGATTAAGGGGATGGAGCCTTCAATAAAGAGGGCTCCATGGTCCATGGTAAGATGAACGCCGGTTTTATGTTTAAGTCGCTTGAGCATTAAATAGTCAAAATCCGACGGGGCTTTTTTCCATAGATGTGGAGCAAAACGAATTTTAGAGGCATCACTGACCGGGGTGAGCAGGGGGCTTTTGCTATGATTCAGTGTCTGGTTGGTTAACCGAACCTGTTGACGGTCAGTCAGGGCCACCAAATGGCCATTTAAATAGAGGCCTGCCAGATCAAAACTTTTGGCGAGCAGAGTGCGACGTAGATCTTCCACCATTTGTAATTGAATATTCCGGGCTAAAATGTGGGTGGTATCGCCCAGGTTCTGTGTCTGTAGTTCATGTATGCTGTATAGATGGCTGTAAAGCGTTCTGTTGCGCGCCTCATCGGCCAATGTTTTCTGCATAATTTCAATTTGGCTGAGCAGTTGGTTCTGAAAGTGATTTAAGGTTAGACCCATGTGGTCATAAGCCTGTTCCCGATGCTCAGCAAAGGTTACCCATACTGCAGAAGCAGCCCCTAAAAACGCCACAACCAGTACGCTGATTCCAGATTGAATCAGAAATTTTGCCCGAATTGAGGTCATGATTGGGGTATCCGAAATGGCACAGATTGCCTCCTTAGCGAATATGGGTTTTGGCGAGCTTTTCTACAGAGGGGAGGTTGTGCCGATCAATCAACCCAATACCGGTATTGATATCCGGTGGTGTCATGGCGTAGCGATTGGCCAAGTGTAGGAGTTTGATGGACAGATAACCCTGCATATAGGGCTGTTGGTCGATGGTAAAGTCCATCAATCCATCCTTGATCATGCGCGCTGAGAGTGGGGAAAGATCAAAACTGGCAAAATAGAGCTGTAGGCCATCTTTTTTAATAACACGGCCTATTGGGTGGGCAGCATCGGGCCCCAGAGTGATGACGGCAGAAAGATGGCTATGGTTTTGGATATAGGTACGAAATTTCTGTTCTGTTTCAGCTTTGGTCGGGGCGGAATCCAAGCGGTCGACACTTAATCCGTGATGAGACAAAATTTCAGCAATTCCACCAAAGCGGGCTTCTAAGCCTGCATGTCCTGCTTGTTGAATAACCACCACAACCCGTTTGGATAGCTCGCCTCTCTGCAAAGCTTGTTTGGCTAAGGATTGACCCGCAGCATAGTCATCCATACCAATATAGGCCAGATAAGGGTTGCGTTGGCGGTTGTCATCCGTTGGCCGTGCATTGAAAGCGATGACAGGAATTCTCTTCTGTTTGGCTTCGATCAACGAGGTTGAAAAGCCGTTTCGGTCAGAAATAGTCGTGGCAATACCATCTGGCTGTTGGGCGATAGCTTGTCGTAACAGGGTGATCTGCCGACCATAATCATTTGGCCGTTCAGGGGCTAAAATGGTGAGTTTTACCCCCATCTCTTTGGCGGCATCTCGTGCACCCTTGAAGGGTACCTTCCAAAAAGGGTCAGAGACCCCGGCATGGGAAATAAAAAAATAGTGGGCAGGTTTTTCGTCCGCCTGGCTAAGTGTAGGAATCAGCAAGAGTAAAGCTGAGGTGATCACGCGAACGACATTAAGCATAGGGCACCCTACAGAATGACAGTGTCAAAGCAAGATCGTTGAGACACTGAAAAGTTCTAAAAGCTCGATTTATGATGAGTGTCCATCATAGACCTCGCCATGGAGCTTGAAAAGCAGAACCTGTGACGTAGGGGGTATAAGTGTGGGTGATGAAAACAGGGGGGCCGTTTTCTCCCCCCCCCTGTTAAGGTGCTCTACATTGAAAGCTTAGCAGTTAATATTGCCACCAAGCTTGTTTTGAATGGATTGGATTTTTCCTTCTAACCGACCCTCTTTACCGCTTCGCGCATCCGCTTTAATCGAGATAGAAATACGGTCACAGTCACTGTTCATCTTTTCATAGCACTGTTTAACCACAGCCATGACCTCATCCCACTCTCCTTCAACACAGGTACCCATAGGGCCAAGTTTATAGGGAAGGCCGCTGTTAGAAATAATATCTAAGGAGCGGGCGACATATTTACTAACGCTCTCCCCTTTATCCAGAGGGGTCATGGAAAATTCCACCAGTACACTCATGGTTGGCTCCTCATTTAGCTGGGGTTTTCCCCCGGTTGTTTGGTGTGTTATGTGGGGTTGGTTTTGCGGTTCCATTGGCAAAGCCATTGTGTTTAAGCCAACCCCCTATTTGCGCTTTAGGTTAAAAGAGCCGGTATGTGTGTGTAAAGTTCAGTGTTATAGGGATGTTTATTTTAGTGAATATCCTCTTAACGATAGATCGGGTGTTGCCTTTATTGGCCTGGATGAAGCGGATGATTGAAAAAAAGTGGGGTTCGTTTAAAAAAAAACGTTGCATTGAGCGTCTGATATCGATATTTTCTTGGTCTCGGTTGAACAGAGACTCTGCACAACAGATGATCATTTAGCTGAGCGCAACGACGTCCCGTTCGTCTAGGGGCCTAGGACACCGGCCTTTCACGCCGGTAACACGGGTTCGATTCCCGTACGGGACGCCATATATTAAAACGCTGTCTGCCCCGACTGGCGTTTTGCACAGATAGCCCCAAAAGGGCGTGTGCCTTAACGGCCTGCTGATAACCTCAGCAGGCCGTTTTGTGTTTGGAGTATGGCTGAAAGAGATTATACCGATCTGATACGTGCTTCCATGAAATCAATCAGGTGCTTAGCCGCACTCGTTCTAGACCTGCTCCTGCTAACAAACCAGCAATAACTGCCCCAACATGACTCAACACACTAAGCCCTTTATCAATCTCACCGAGCATGAAAATAATGCCTGCTGCCATGGCAAATATCGCGATACTCATCCATAGATAAAACCAGAAACGATGCTTAAAGGTTGATTTTTGAAATGCAAGCACATCTTTATCTTGTTGGGCTTGTAAGCGTTGGCTCTCTCCTTGAGAGGTGAAGTATTCTTGTGCAACCCCTGCAAATGTCATTAAATCCGTATGATCTATTCTGCTGGATCTTTCGTGTTTATCATTATTCGGTTCGTTTTCGTCGTGCATCTAGGTATCTCTCGATTAAATTAAAAGTTATCCATCGTTATAAGTCATTTATAGGATATATTTAGAGTGAATATAAAAGTTGTTCAAAGTTGTGTCTAGTTGTTTATTGGATTTGCTTATTCATGATATCGCATGATCTGGGATATGTCAGCGTCATGATTGACCTGGGGTCAAAGGTTATAAAGGGGGACTTCTGTGGTGTGTGTTTGATTTAAGGTCGAATGGACTGTTAA
>NZ_JBAHUQ010000062.1 GCF_036689865.1 Magnetococcus sp. PR-3 | reverse complement strand
CTTCCACAATAAACGAAATATTGCTGAAATACTTGCAAGAGATGGTCATGCACTCCTCCCGCTTCCCCCATATAGCCCAGATCTCAACCCTATTGAGCAATCATTCGCAGTCTTGAAAAAACGTAGAGAGTTCACTGTACCACCACCAACGTTAGAAACATTAATGATGTCTAGTTATGGTTTGCGGTGACTATAGCATCCACTGACATCCCTAGGCTCTTCGCTGTGTCAGGAATGCTGCCCAGTTCAACCGTAAGCCGAACTGTCTCTACCTTGTACGCATTCGTACTGTTCGCACTCTGTTTGCCCCTTTTAACACCGCCTACATAGATTATCTGCCCTTTTGAGGTATTCATCCAACCCGTGATCTATCACGATTTGCAGGTTTCGTGACTTAGCACACTAAATTATTATAGTTTTTAGCATGCACAACGATACAAAGAAAAAATAACACCCCTATACAAAAAAATTAAAAACCAGCGTTCCGTTGAAATTTTTTGAGAAAAAAGGCGCGCCACATACTTGACAACGCCCATCAAACATGTAAACAACAATACAGGTTGTTTCTTCTGGTTATAATCATTTCAGGACGCCTATGTGTCATCCAATGTCATGGATTTCAACCCCAGAGGGCTCTTGTAAAAGGTGTTTTTCACTCAATCTTGTTTATTTTCAGACCTTTCTAGACGGAGGTACAAGCCAGATAGAGAAAGTACCGATTAGATAAGTAAGATTACCTATGGGCATGATTTAACTATGCTAGCCCATATGGATATCATAATATTGGAGTGAATTTGAGCCACACAGGCTAAATATTATATTTAATTGGTTCTGTGCCATCTCTTAATAAGCGCATTTTTTGAGATACAGAACATCCAGGTAGAGAAGCCGCATTAGACCGTATTTAAAGAGCGATAACGACACACAAAAATACAAACACACAGCAAAACGATAACGGGCTGGAACAGTACCACGAGCAGAACACATGATTAAGCCGACTTAAACATGTTCATGCACTTTTATTACAGATCACGGGACCTCACTCATGGGTCCAATAAAACAACAGTGAACACCAAGCAAACTAGCTAAGATTTAATATTCATTACACATGAAAGGTTAACCTCATGTCTGTTTTTTTAGAAGCAATGCCTCACGGCCCCATTGATACAGTTTTTGAAGATCTGTTTTTTGTCACAGGCACAATGAAAAATGAATTTTTTGGATCCATGTGGCAATTCAGCCGAAACATGACCATTGTCAGAGAAGGAGATGAGCTGACCATCATTAACTCGATACGTCTTGATGATGAAGGTTTAACTGCTCTTGATGCCCTGGGAAAAGTGAAACATGTGGTGCGTATTGGGGATATGCATGGTGTAGATGACCCCTTTTATGTTGACCGTTATAAGGCCACCTTTTGGGCACCACAAGGTATGGTGGTTGAAGAGGGCTTACAAATAGATAAAGAGCTTACAGAAGGTGGCGAAATGCCTTTTGGACAAAGCTCTTTGTTTGCCTTTAAAACCGTTGAACGACCCGAGGCCATTATTCGTATGGACCGCGACGGTGGAGTGCTGATTGCCTGTGATGCACTACAAAACTGGACTGAGCCAAACCAGTTTTTTGATGATGCAACAGCAGCCACCATGAAGGAGATGGGGTTTTTTAAAGCTGCTAATTTAGGCCCCGCATGGATGATGGGTAGCAAACCTCAGGCTGATGATTTTGTACGCCTAAAAAATATTTCGTTTAGTCACGCCCTTTGTGGTCATGGCAGCCCCTTATTGAATAGCGCACAACAAGACTTTCATGCCACTTTCAACCAAATTTTCGGTGTTTAATGCGTACGTCTGGTCAGGTTCAAACCAGCACAGGCTTGGTTCCAGGTTTTGATATTCTAGAGGTCATTAGTGACTCTGGCATGCATGCTGTTTACCGAGCGCAGCGCCAAGGTGGCAATGAAGAGGTCATCCTCAAAACATTAAGGGCTAAGTATCCACAAAAGGATGAGATTGCTGAAATTCAGCGCGATTTCCAAATCGCCCAACGGTTGAATGCTGATGGCATCATTAAAGTGCATGCACTCATACCTTATGGTCATGGGACATTAGCCATTGAGATGGAAGCTTTTGGGGTTTCTCTGAGTGCTTTCCTGGCCAATAATGAGGGACGTCCACTCTCCTTAGAACAATTTTTCCCGGTTGCCATACGACTTGCCAAAGTTTTGGGGCATATGCATGGGAAGAATGTGGTTCATAAGGATATAACCCCTCGGAATGTACTGATAGAACCAGGTTCTGGAGATATTCGTCTCATCGATTTTGGAATTTCATCTGAACTAAGCCGAGAACGTCAAGATGTTGCTCTATCCAAACGCCTAGAAGGATCTCTGCCCTATATCTCACCCGAGCAAACGGGGAGAATGAACCGTGATCTGGATTATCGATCCGATTACTACTCTCTGGGCGTTACTTTCTTCCAGCTTTTAACGGGTAAGCTACCTTTTACCGCCAATGATGCTCTGGAGTGGGTCCATTGTCATATCAGCCTTCCCCCTCCTGAAGCCCATTCGGTCAATCATACAATCCCGGAGGTGCTCTCTCATATTATCTCCAAACTGATGTCAAAAAATGCTGAAGAGCGTTATCAGAGCTCCTATGGCCTCGCCACGGATCTGCAACGTTGTTATGACGATTATAAAGAGGGGAACCATAACCAGACCTTCGAACTGGGAACATCTGATCGATCTGGAACGTTTCAAAACCCCCAAAAACTTTATGGTCGGGAGAAGGAGTTAGCACAGCTTGAATCCATCTTTGATGATGTCTCTCAAGGAGATGTAGCCTTTTGCCTTGTATCTGGCTACTCCGGTGTTGGTAAATCGGTGCTGGTCAATGAGCTTGGAAAGTCTATTGTTGGCAAAAAAGGTTACCTAATATCCGGTAAATTTGATCAGTTCCAACAGAGCGAAGCATACATAGCCTTTGCGGTTGCCTTCCGTGGCCTTATGCAGCAGATTTTGGGGGAACCGAATACACGTTTGGAGCGGTGGCGTACGCGTATTTCTGACGCACTGGGCACCAACGCACAGCTGATTATAGATCTTATTCCTGAGCTTGAGCTAATCATTGGTAAACAGCCCCCTGTTCCAGAGCTCACCCCCGCAGAAGCTCAAAATCGTTTTCTACTTTTATTCCTGAATTTTGTTAAAGTTTTTTGCAGTAAAGAGCATCCTTTGGTCTTATTTATGGATGATCTGCAGTGGAGCGACATCCCCACGTTGAACCTTATCCACCGGCTTGTTACAGCACGGGAATTAAATAGCTTTTTCTTGATCGGTGCCTACCGTGATAATGCTGTAGATGCAACCCACCCTCTCTCTGTCACTCTTGGGGAAGTTAAGAAAAAACGTGCCATTACAGAGCTGAACCTGCAACCACTGGATCAACCATCCGTTGATCTGCTATTGGCAGATATCTTCTATACCAGCTCTGAACAGACCCACGCTTTGGCGGAGTTGATCTATGAAAAGGCAAAGGGAAACCCCTTTTTCACCATTGAGCTTTTAAAAGATCTTTATGAAAAAGAGGTGATCTATTTTGAGCCCTCAACGGGTCGTTGGAAATGGGATCTTGAAGCGGTAAAAAATAGTGAGCAGAGTGATAATGTGGTCGACTTTTTGGTGGCCAGCCAGCGGCGCCTGAGTGAATCGACACAACACATTTTGCAGCTTGCGGCATGCATTGGAACCAGATTTGATCTTAGAACATTAGCTATTATCAATGAAAGCTCCTTGGAGAAAACTGCCAGCCAATTGCACGACGCCCTCTCCCGCAACCTTGTACTACCCCTTTCTGAAAGTTATAAATTTGTTGGTCTAGGCACCTCGGACCAGACAGAAACGGTACCCAGGGATGAGCCAGAAATTAGCTGTTCAATTAACCCTGTCTATAAGTTTCAACATGATAGAGTTCAACAAGCTGCCTACTCTTTGATTACACCTGAAAAGAAACAGGCTGTTCATCTCTCGATTGCTCGACTTATTCAAGAACATAGTAGCGAAGTAGAGTTCGCAGAACGACTGATTGAAGTGGTCGGGCATTTTAATATTGGCCGCCACTTGATTACTGACCCGACAGAACGTCGTGAACTCGCGGGATTAAACCTCAAAGCCGGGGTTAAAGCCAAACAATCATCAGCCTATAAATCCGCACTGGATTTTTTGCAAGTTAGCCACGAATTATTACCAGACCATGCCTGGGACACAGACTACAATCTGGTCTGGGAGATTAGCAGTGAACTTCAGCACTGCTTTTACCTAACAGGTGATCACGCTCAAGCAGACCGCTGGTCAGACAAGATACTTGCGCGCTCTAAAACCTCTATGGAAAAGGCGAAAACCCTATCCGTACGTACACGTCAATACGCCACACTAGGCAAGATGCGCGAGTCCATTTCGGCAGCTTATGAGGGTCTGGCCTTGTTGGGTTTTGAGATGTCAAAAACACCTGACACAGCAGCCGTGGATCAAGAGATTGCAGCCGTCGAGAAAAACCTTGATGGCCGCTCAATTTCTAGCTTAATTCATGCCCCAGCTTTGACAGACCCCAACGCGAGAATAGCCAGTGAATTGTTGATGGAGATCTTCCCTGCTGCTTTTTTATCTGGCAGCGGACAGATGTTTCCCTATCTTGTTTTAAAGTCAGTCAACCTCTCTCTTCGTTATGGCAACAGTCCAGAGACAGCCTTTGCCTACACCGGTTATGGCATGCTGTTATGCGGTATTCTTAATGATCCGGCATTGGGTTACCAATATGGCAAGCTAGGGGTTGACCTCATTGAACAGTTTGATGATATCGCCCTTAGATCCCGAATCATTTATGTCTACACCATGTTTATCCATCACTGGAGCAACCATTGGTCAAGCATGACACCCTGGTTTCTTAAAGGGATTGAAGCAGGGTACCAATCCGGCGATCTGCTCTATTTAGCCTATAGTGCGCAAGACTGCACGATATGGGATCCTAAACTGAACCTAGAAACAGCCTCTAAAGAGCAACGCAAATATCTAACTATTGTAAAAGATTGTGAATATCAAGATTCGTTAGACTCTGGAACCTTATTTTTGCAGATGCAATTAAACTTTCAGGGTTTAACAAAAAGCACCTTCTCCATGACGGATGATCGCTTTGATGAAACAGCTTGTGTCGAAGGCATGCTTAAACGTGAGTTTATGACCGGCATTGCCAACTACCACATCTACAAGGCGGAGATTCATCTTTTTTATAATGATCCACAAGGGGCCATGGAGCATGTCTTAGCCCAAGAACAGTTAATGGCCTCTGCCATGTCATTACCACAACTGGTGCGTTTTCATATCGTGGCGTTTCTGGTCCGTGCCATGCTGTACCCCAGCATGCAAGGTGAAGGGCGTGATGCAGCGTTGATTAAGATGCGAGAAAACTATGACCAGATGGTAACGTGGGAACAACTCTGCCCAGACAATTTTGAACACCTCCGCCTTATGATGGAAGCTGAACTCACCGCTTTATCTGATCGTTCACAAGATGCATTGGCCCTGTATGAACAAGCCATGGCGCGCGCCAATAAAAGTGCTTTTCTGCGCGACGAAGCCATGGCCAATGAACTGGCGGCTAAACACCTTATACGTCTTGGCTTAACAAAAGCCGCAGAAGGTTATCTCCAAGCAGCACACTATCTGTACTACCGCTGGGGCGCCCATAGAAAAGTCCAAAGCTTGGAAGAGGAACACCCCTATCTGTTCCAAAAAGGTACCCATAATCTTCGTAACAACAGCTTTGCTCGGCAAGAGGGTGGTACCGGCTCAATTGAGTCTGAAGAGTTGGATATGGCTTCTGTACTGCGGGCATCTCAAGCCATTTCAGGTGAGCTTGTGCTGACTCAGCTCTGTGAAATCACCATGGCTGTTTTATTGGAGAATGCCGCTGCGCAAAAAGGTTTTTTGATTGAACAGTATGAAGGAGAGCTCACAATCCGGGCCCATGGTGAGGCTGGTGGTAACCGGTGTGCGCAAACCAAACCAATCTTTAACAAGCGCTTAGCTGCTACCTTTCCCCTATCATTAATCCATACAGCCTTACGTACAGATGAACCTTTGGTATTAAGCAACGCTGTCCAATCGGACCAATTTGGCCAAGACCCTTATATTCTCTCTGATCAGCCTAAGTCGGTTATGTGTATTCCCTTGCCCAGTAGTGGCAAACTAAAATCGGTTGTGTATATGGAGAACAACCTTGTCCATGGTGCTTTTACCAAGAACCGGGTTGAGGTCATTAAAGTTCTCGCAGCTCAAGCAGCGATCTCAATTGAAAACGCCAAGGTTTATGAAGAACAGGAACATTTACTTAAATCACAGCAGCGCTTTGTACCCAGCCAATTCCTTAAAAATCTTGGCCATGATGATATCTCTAAAGTAGAGTTGGGGGAGTCTGTGGCTATGGATATCAGTGTCATGTTCTCAGATCTGCGGGACTTTACCCCGCTGGTTGAGCGCATGACACCGCAAGATATCATCCATCTTTTAAACCGATATTTCAGTCAACTTGGGCACCCTATTTCTCAAGCCGGGGGGTTCATTGACTCATATAGTGGTGATGAGATTATGGCACTCTTTGCTGTGCCACCCAATCAAGCTGTACAAGCGGGGATTGAGATGTGCCGCTCACTTGAAGCCTTTAATCAGGATGCCCTGGCGAATGGACAACCTGAACTACAGATGGGTATCGGCATGAACACCGGCCCTGTTGTCTTAGGGACCCTTGGCGGGCAAAAGCGCATGCAGTGTACGGTACTTGGAGACACGGTTAATTTGGCATCTCGCGTAGAGCAGTTGACCAAACCCTATCGAGCTAATTTTTTGATCGGTGAACAAACCTATCGTGCCGTACAAAACTCAGGGGAATTCTCTATTCGAATGGTCGATTGTGTGGCGGTAAAGGGGAAGTCACAGGCCATTAAACTCTATGAGGTTCTTAATGCAGAGAGCCCCGAACGCCGTGCCGCAAAAGAAGAGACCAAAGGTCAATTACATACCGCGATGCAAGCCTATTATGCCCAGGACTTTGCCCAAGCATACGAGTTGTTTACTGCAGCTATGGCGGACGACCCAGAAGATTGCGTATTTTCACTTTTTGCAGAACGTTCAAAAAGTTATTTAAAAGAGCCACCACCAGAAGATTGGCAAGGCTTTGAAAAATTGACTAAGAAATGAGGTTACCTTTGACGTCACTGTCTCAACGTGGTCATGCTTTAACCACATCATCCCCCATGGCTCCTTACATTCATGAGCATTTTAAAAGGCTTGCATCTCCATGGGACCCAAACCATCGACCCGATGGCTATATCGCACTCTCTATTGCTGAAAATAAACAGATAGCACCCTCAGTTCTTACCTGCCTAGATCGCTACCGTGATGTTCCCGCTGGTGTTCTTGGTTACGATGATACCTTTAAAGCAGAAGCCTTTCGCGCCCATCTTGCTCATTTTATGGGCCGTACATTTGTGGGAAATAAGGTCGATGCAGACCGCTTAATTGTTCTTGCTGGTGCAGGCTGTGTCTTAGAGAACCTCTTTTATACCATTGCCGATCCAGGAGATGGTGTTCTGGTTCCCCTTCCCAGCTATGCTGGTTTTTGGGCCGACCTGGAAACCCGAGATAACCTCACGATAATACCTGTGGATTGCAGCCATCGTGACAACTATGACCCGACCCCTGAACTGCTGGATGAAGCGTTAGCTAAAGCGACCATTCCGGTACGGGCTCTTCTCTTTACCTCTCCGAACAACCCCATGGGACGTACTTACTCCCGTGAAGAGGTCCAAGCGGTTCTGGATTGGGCAGAAACAAAACAGATTCATGTGATCTTTGATGAGATCTATGCTTTATCGGTCTTTGGAGATCGTGCCTTTGTTAGCGCAGCATCGCTGCGAACTGATTTAGGTAAGAATGTTCATATCGTCTGGGGTTTTAGCAAGGATTTTGGCGCCAGCGGACTGCGCTGCGGGGTTCTATTAAGCCATAATGATGAGGTGTTACACGCAGTCAGTGCACTCTCTTACTGGGCAACCTGTTCAGGTCATACGCAATATTTGCTTTCTAAGTTTGTCTCTGACCATGAGGTTATTGATCACATTATTTTAAGCATGAAAACAGGTTTAAAACAGGCCTATCAACAAACAACCGATGCGCTTAACCATGCAAAAATCCCCTATATTCCAGCCAATTCTGGAATTTTTTTAATTTGTGATTTACGCAGCTACCTGGATGAACCCAGTTGGGAAGGTGAGAGACGTTTGTGGCATCGGATTCTTGATGAGACCAATGTCAATTTGACTCCTGGAGAGTATTGCCACTTCAGTGAGCCAGGTTTTTTTAGGTTCTGTTATATGGCGGAACCTGACCGGGCGGTAGCGACAGCAATTGATCGTCTCGATCATATGCTCAACAAGAAAAAAACATGAAAAATGCACTATTATTAAGGTGAACACACCTTTTTTATATCCAAAGGTGTGGTCTCACCCTGTATGGGAGTTATGCTGCAGGTGCCCATGAGATATCGCATCTATAGAGTGCTCGTTTCAGTCGCACAGATCAAAAGCTAATGCTGACACAGTACGCAAAATAGATTACTGCAAAGCTTTACTATCGTGAGCCTGTTCAAGCG
Source organism: Magnetococcus sp. PR-3 (assembly GCF_036689865.1). NCBI lineage: Bacteria > Pseudomonadati > Pseudomonadota > Magnetococcia > Magnetococcales > Magnetococcaceae > Magnetococcus > Magnetococcus organivorans. Next base: position 1,219 of record NZ_JBAHUQ010000062.1, on the reverse strand, counting down.
CTGTAGAACACGATACTCAACTCCAACAGTGGTAATCATGCGCTGTGACTGTATGAGGAATAAAATAGAGCCAACGTAGATAACCCAGGCTTAAGATAGACCCGAGTTATAAACCTAATTAATATGAACGCGAGGGCATATGTTTTCTTATTTTGGTTACGGATCGAATATTAACCTGACTTCACTAAGAGCAAAAGGTGTCGTTCCACACGCTTCACGAAAAGCCATCCTAAGGGGCTATAAACTGGTCTTTAATGTTCAACATTGGTTCCGCCATGAAGGTGGGGTTGGTAACATTGTACCTTCTAATAATCCCGATGATCGGGTGGAGGGTCTGGTACATGATTGTGATGATGAGCACCTAGAACTGCTTGATGCGGTAGAGTCCTATGGCGTCGGTTATGATCGTATAGAAGTGCCGTTGGAGACCTCCCAAGGACCCACCCAAGCACTTACCTATGTTGGTATCCCCTCTTATCTAAACAATGACTGCCTACCAACACGCCGCTATCTCAATATTATTCTTAAAGGGGCCACCGCTGCAGGGCTAAATGAAGCGTATATTGAAAAGCTGCGCAGCCACAAAATGCACCCGGATACAGAGTACCCTCTTTTTGAACCCCCATCGTCTATGAAAGCGGTGTTTACGTCTGAGACACTTGCACAGCACCGTTACTACACCGCCCTTGCGGGTGCTGTCTTTGATATGCGCGGCGCCGAAAGTCGACTGGAGTGTCTTGTTGACCTGATTGGCGGTAAAGATATGACGCTATTTTTCCTCAAACGCCATGATACCAGTGATGGTCGTGAAACGCTGGACGACTATCTACAGGGTAATATTTCTGAAGGTGGCAAAAAATATATCAATGCCTACTTACATGAATACAACAGGGAATACGCTTATATTGGCCAGTATCACTATCGATGAAAACACCTTATCAGCTAAACCATGGGAGGCCACTCTCCCACGTTATCTTTGCATGGGCCAACAGGCCTTAAACCCAATGTAAACGCTGTAAATCAACAAACAGTTACGCCTAAAAGCTCTCTCTCCTACGCTCACAGCGGGGGTGAGATAATGAGTTATCCTTAGTAGCCATACGAAGGCTACCTTTTATTGTTTGTATGCACTGTATAAGCCATTATCAATACTCAAACGATGCCTTTATTATCTTCACCTTATAAAACATCTTTGTGCGGCTTAATCCGCCCCCCCCAC
>NZ_JBAHUQ010000061.1 GCF_036689865.1 Magnetococcus sp. PR-3 | reverse complement strand
GCACACAATAAAAAAGCCCTGATCTTTCGATCAGGGCTTCATACAGAACACCTTCTTGCCAAGCGTGCTTAATCTACCAGACTCATTGCCCGTTGCTGGATCTCCCGCACAACCTCAGCTTGTCTTTGGTACACATATTGAGAAATAAAGACCTCTGAACTGGTATCCGGTTTAATGCTGACCCCAAGCATGGTTTTGCCACCAGCCCACTCTTTGACCGCGACAATGCTGCCTGAGACCCGCAAAGATTGGCCTTTCTTTTCCAACACCATATTACAGTCAACCGGCTCACCGAAGGGAATGGGGGTTCCTCCACAGACAACACCCATACCTGTTGCAGAGATATCCAACAGCTCACCAGAGAGCTTACGGCCATCCCCAAGCACCGTCACATGAACGGCATCCTTAGGTTTCACCCGAATATGGCTTCGGTCGCCGGCGCCTAACTCGGTAAAGGCCAGGTTTTTCAATTCAACTTCTAGCTTTTCCCGGTTAATGGTCACCACATCACCGGTAATCGGTGCTGGAAGCATGGTATCTTTAATCAGTGTGGAGCGTTCCTCCCCTACAACAAAACTCTGGAACTTGTGTAGTTGCAGGACAGCATTCCCCTTCATTTCCAAGATGGTGAGAATTTTTGCGTTGTAGCTAATGGGCACCCCTTTATAAATATTGAAGCAGGCAGGCTCGCCCCCCTGCTCCATCAAGGTTTGTAGTGCCTCCAATGGGGTGACAGTGGGCTCACCCTCTTCCTCTGGCTCATCAGAGGCCGCTTCTTCAGCAGCCTCCAGCTCAGAGGCATCAACGCCTAGGGTCTCATTTTTCTCATCCGCAGCTTCAGCGGTTCCAGCAGCCGACTCAACCTCTTTACCATCCACCTTATCCAGCGCTTTTTTGACCCCCTCATTCAGGGTTTTTTGCAGCTCTTCTTCAGCAGCTTCTACCTGTGCATCATCTAGCCCGCTTTCTGTAAGCACCTCTTTAAAGGCCGCAGAACTAAAGCTGTTAAAGGCTTCCAGACGCTTTTGCATACGCCGCTCCAGCCATTTACGAAGATCCTTCTCCATGGCTTTCATGGCACCTGCCAGTGCACGATTCTGCTTTAAAAAGGCTTCATAGGCCTCTTTTTGTGTATCGTTCAAAGGCGGCAGTTTGGCACTGTCGATTCCTGGATAGAAATGTTTATAGTAGAGGAACCCTGCGGCTGGGGCATGTTTTTTATCCACCGCATCCTCACCGTGCAGGCGGCGTATCTGAGCAAACAGATGGCGCACGAAGTGAGGGGCATACTGTTTATAGAACGGCAACAGAGCACGCAAGGATTGCTCCTCACCTGGGGTAACAGTCATACTGAGATCCTCAATGAACGAAACAGGCTGTTAACCCGTTTTTAGCTACATCGTTAGCCATGAAAAGGACTTAATTTTCATCAACGATCACACAGGGGTATAGGAACCACCAACCCCCATTGAACGGTTATGACGAAGTGTAGGCTATATCACGCCCTGGTTTCCAGGTGCAAAACATCGTTTATACAATGGAATGCCTTATTTAAGGAACCCTCATGCAAGGAACAGCCCGAATTTCCCTCAAAAACCCATTTGATCCTAAAATTCACTGGCCAAAAGTGAAAACGGTTTTGTTGGATATGGATGGAACCCTCTTGGACCGTCATTTTGACGATCATTTTTTCCTGGAGACCGTTCCTAAGTACTATGCCAAACAACGAAATATATCCCCAGAGCAAGCGCTGCAAGAGATTATAGAAGCCTACCAAAAGGTTGAACGCACCCTGCTTTGGTATGATCTAGACTACTGGAGCCGAACGTTAGGGATGGATATTCCCCTGCTTAAACAAGAAGTGGCCCACCTGATTGCCGTTCATCCCCATGTCATAACGTTTCTTCAAACCGTTCGTGCCACCGGACGCCCTTTGCATTTGGTAACCAATGCCCATAGTGCCTCACTGGCGTTAAAAATGCAGCGTACGCCTATTGGAGCCTATTTTAACACCATTACATCCAGCCATGATCTGGGGCTCCCCAAAGAGAACCCTGACTTCTGGCCCCGCTTGGAAACAAAGTTGGGCTTTGATAAAACCACAACCTTATTGGCTGAGGATTCAGAGTCTGTGTTAGAGAGTGCTGCACAGTATGGACTGGGTTTTCTTATTCATATCGCGGCCCCAAGCTCAACACTGGACCCAGCCTTTAGCAAACACTTTAGCTCGTTCCAGGATTTCACCGATCTTATACCCAACGTTTAACAGGTTGAGCAAGGCGCAGTTTTGGAAGGTTCTTCGTCAGTATCCCAATGGGTGATATGGTGCAGAGTAATACCTGCGTATTGTGCAATACTTTTTGACCGGGCATCATCATACGCCTCGGCATAAAAAACATCTTTGACACCAATATTAGCCAGAGCCCCCATACAGGAACCACACGGGTGGGTGGTTACATAGACACTACACCCTTCTAGCTTAATACCGTGGCGACCTGCGTTGGCAATACCATTAGCCTCGGCATGGGCACACACACACAGCTCTAACCCCTGGCCACTGGGCACACCAGCTTCACGCCGAGCACAGGTCGGTGGGTGCGGATAGCCGCTGGGTACACCATTAAAGCCGGTGGCCAACAACCGCTTATCCCGTACAAATACGGCACCTACACGGCGGCCTGAAGCACATGTACTCATTTCAGCCGCTAATTTAGCGACACGCATCCAGTGAATATCCCAGCTGGGTCGGCTCACGATCAATTCCTTTATAGGCAGAAAGGCATTCATACAAAAATCGACACTACTGTATCTGTAAAATTATCTCTTTTACAACCTGCTCTATTGTAGTTAACGTAGAGCTTGTTCCCTAAAACCCTTTTTTACGCCTTAAGTGAAACACACAGGCAAAAAAATGGTCTAAGGTTCAGTGTGCAAAACATCAGCTGGACCTGACATTAGAAGAACGGTTGATGTATGACTTGTGCGCACCTACACCAAGGTGTTGCTTGCCCGATTCATTACAGGAGCGATTCAATGTTTTTCAAACTTTCCCGTCTCGGTATCGCCGCAGCTACAACTGCAGCTCTGGTTGTAGGTGCTGGTAGCGCCTCGGCTGCCACCTTTATTAAAATTGGTACTGGTGGTGTCACAGGTGTTTACTATCCATCAGGCGTCAATATCTGCCGTATGGTTAATAAAACACGGGGTGACCATGGTATCCGCTGTGATGCCGCTTCAACAGGTGGCTCTGTCTACAACACCAACGCCATGGCCAATAAGCAAATGGATATTGGTGTGGTACAGTCTGATGTCGGTTATAAAGCTTGGCATGGTGAAAAACCCTTTGACCGCAAAATCACTGAACTGCGTAGCCTGTTCTCACTACACCCAGAGAGCGTGACACTGACGGTACGTAAAGACAGTGGTATTAACAGTTTGAGTGATATCCGCGGTAAGCGCATCAACATTGGTAACCCAGGCTCAGGTCAGGCCCGTACGGCAGGTGAACTGCTTAAAGTGTGTGGCATTAACAAGGATGACTTGGCTTTGGCCGGCACCCTAAAAGCTTCTGAAATGCCCGATGCTGTACGTGATAACAAGCAGGATGGCTACTTCTATGTTGTTGGCCACCCCACAGCCAACATTAAAGATATCGCCGTAAGCACCCCCATTAAGATTGTTCCTCTGACCGATAAGTGTGTCAAAGACCTGGTCGCCAAAAATGCTTACTTTGTTGAGTCTGCCATTCCTGCTGGCCTCTATACAGGGGTAGACAGCCCTGTGCCTAGCTATGGTGTTAAAGCAACGATCTTGACCACCAGCAACCTCTCTAATGAAGCAGCGTACAACACGGTTAAAGCTGTTTTTGAGAACCTGAACAAATTTAAAACCCTGCACCCTGCTTTCCAGATTCTTGAGCCTAAACAGATGCTGGAAGGTTTGACAGCCCCTCTTCACCCAGGTGCGGTTAAGTTTTATAAAGAAGCTGGCTTGATGTAAGCCACGATACATCTTTGAGATGCACGACCTTAAAGAGGCCGGAACCATTCCGGCCTCTTTTTTTATATAAAAAAGGTATCGATTAACCGAATCCAACTTGCCTTTATCTACCCCCACCCGGCAACATAGAGCCACTTTTGTCCTTGATGCTATCAGCTTGGAGCCACCCATGAAATTGGATGAGCAACAGATCCGTGATCTACAAGAAGGATCTCATCACGACCCATTCGCCCTACTTGGTCGTCATGATCAACCTGATGGCACCGTAACGGTTACGGTTCTTTCTCCCCACACCGAACGGTTATTTATTGCCAACATCGGCCAGGAGCTTATCCGTATTCCGCAAACAGACCTGTTCCAATGGTCAGGGGATGGCCAATCTTTGCCTTTTCATTACCGTTTACGGCGGATTGACCTGCATGGAAGCCAAGTGGAATATCACGACCCTTACTCCATGCCTCCCCTGATTAATGAGATGGATCGGCACCTGTTCAATGAAGGGACACACCATAAAGCCGGTGAGTTTTTAGGTGCCCACCGCATGGAGGTAGAGGGCATACGAGGTGTCCGTTTTGCCGTTTGGGCGCCAAACGCGCAACGGGTGAGTGTGGTGGGAGATGTTAACCGCTGGGATGGCCGTGTTCATACCATGCGCCGTTATGGGGACAGTGGTATTTGGGAAATTTTCATCCCCGCGTTAAAACGGGGCGAGCGCTATAAATATGAAATTCGGACCAAAGAGGGTGCTTTACTCCTCAAAACCGACCCCTATGGACAAGCCCAAGAACAGCGGCCAGAGACGGCCTCGGTCATTGTGGAGCCCAGCAACTATCCTTGGCATGATGAAGTATGGATGGATGCCCGCAGCCGCTTTAACTGGCAACGAGAAGCCATGAGTGTCTATGAAGTCCACTTAGGCTCTTGGTTCAGTGCAGAACATGATCCACTGCCCAACTACCGAGAGCTGGGCAAACGGCTGGCCAATTACTGTACAGAAATGGGCTTTACCCATGTTGAACTCCTACCCATCAATGAACACCCGTTTGATGGCTCCTGGGGTTACCAAACTACGGGCTACTTCTCAGTGACCTCCCGTTTTGGGGATGGGGATGATTTCCGTGCCATGGTTGATCAACTTCACGGTGCGGGTATTGGTGTTATTCTAGACTGGGTTCCCGCTCATTTTCCTAAAGATGCCCACGGCTTAGCCCGCTTTGATGGTAGTGCGCTCTATGAACATGAAGACCCCCGACAAGGCCTACACCAGGACTGGGATACCTACATCTTTAATTATGGTCGCCATGAAGTAAAAAGCTTTTTAATCTCCAGTGCCATTGAAATGCTTAACACCTTCCATATTGATGGGTTACGGGTAGATGCTGTCGCCTCCATGCTCTACCTCGACTACTCTCGTGAAGAGTGGTTACCCAATAAGTATGGTGGCCGTGAAAACTTGGAAGCGATCACCTTTTTAAGGGAGCTCAACCAAGCTGTTCACGCCCACTGCCCTGGCGCACTGATGATTGCAGAAGAGTCCACCGCATGGCCCCAGGTTACGCGACCCGCAGAGTTAGGGGGACTGGGCTTTAATATGAAATGGAATATGGGGTGGATGAACGATACGCTGAACTACTTCAGCAAAGATCCTATTCATCGTAAATACCACCACGACAATCTGACCTTTAGCCTCTACTACGCATTCTCAGAGAACTTTGTTCTGCCTTTTTCACATGATGAAGTGGTTCATGGTAAATCAGCCATGCTGGGTAAAATGCCCGGAGATGAGTGGCAACGCTTTGCCAATCTAAGACTGCTCTATACGTATATGTATACGCATCCAGGAAAAAAGCTGTTGTTTATGGGGTGTGAGTTTGGCCAAAGCCATGAGTGGAACCACAGCCAATCCCTCGCTTGGAACCTGCTAGAGCATGAGTTCCATAAGGGGCTACAGCAACTGGTAAAAGATCTTAATTTTCTCTATCGGGATGAAAGCAGCTTGCATGAACGGGACTTTACGCCCGATGGTTTTCAGTGGATTGATTGTCACGACAGTGATCAATCTATTATCAGCTATCAACGAAAGTCCGATGCTGGAGAGCTGGTGGTTGTGCTCAACTTTACACCAATCCCCCGCGAAAACTATCGTATAGGGGTGCCCAGAGCAGGGCTCTATAAAGAGATTTTCAATGCGGATTCAGGTCACTATGGTGGCAGCAACTATGGTAATGGCTTTACTCAACTGATGACTGAAGAGCACCCCTGGATGAACCAGTCACACTCCTTGGTGCTGCATGTTCCCCCCATGGCTGGCATTATCCTACGCTGTGAAAAAGAGCAATAATCAACCCTCAGATAGAGGGCTAGTCTGGGTTACATAACCCGAAACTGCTGGGTCGGTCTGTAATGAGCTGGTGGAGTGCTGTAACTGGCCAGCTCAAGCGGCCTAATCGAACCAATGCCCTCAGGTAGAGGATTTGGCCTGAATTACATGACCCGAAACAGCTGGGTGGGTCTTAAAGAAGCTGGTGGAGTGCTGTAACTGGCCAGCTAAAGTGGTCAAATCCACAACCATGTCCGCCATGTGTTCTGAAGAGAGTGCATTTTCCTGTGTGGATTTATCCACATCATGAATGGATTCATTAATCTGATCCACGGCTGTGCTTTGCTCCTGGTTGGAACTTGAGATCTGCTGCATCAACTTGGCAGTTTGATGAATTTGCGGCACCAACTCAGCCAACTTTTTCCCGGCCCGACCTGACAGTTGCTGACTGTTTTCAGAAATGGTCGCAATCTCGCCGGCCGCTTTTTGGGTATGTTCAGCCAGTTTTCTAACCTCAGCAGCCACCACCGCAAACCCTTTTCCGTGCTCCCCTGCCCTGGCAGCTTCAATGGCCGCATTTAAAGCCAGTAGGTTGGTTTGCCGTGCAATCTCCCCAATAATGGCAATTTTCTCTGTAATCTGCTGTAGGGCTGACATCGCTTCATCCACAGCATGTCCACTTTGATCGGCCTGCGCGGCTGACTTCTTGGCAATTTGCTCTGTGGTTGTTGCACTTTCTGCTGAGGCATGGATAGAGGCTGCGATCTCCTCAATCACGGAAGAGGTCTGTTCAACAGAAGCAGCCTGGCTCCCACTGCTATCGGCCAAACTTTTTGCAAATGTCTGCAACTGCACACCATTTTGAGTGAGATCATCGACCGATATTTGTACAGCGTGGAGCACTTCGCCCAACCGAGATGAGAGATTGTTCATGGCCATTAAGAGCTTGGAGATCTCTTCACACCCCCCCTGCTCAAGCTGAATGGTCAAATCACCCGCGGCCATCTGCTGAACAGACTTTACAACCTGATCGATCGGTCGAACCACACTGTTGATCATCATCATACCCAAAACAGCAAGAAACAGGGCAACAGCAACAATACCGACCCCTAACTTACGGGCATTGGCATAAAAGACTTGATCCACATCATCAATGTAAATACCGGTACCTACAATCCAATTCCACGCTTTAAAACGTTTAACATAGGACAATTTGTCTACCGGCTGATCAAATCCGGGTTTGGGCCAGACATAAGGGACAAACCCATGCCCCTTTTTATTCACCACCTCTTGCATGGCTTTAAAAATATACAGGCCGTTTTTATCTTGAACAGCAGCGACACTTTTTCCGTTTAATGCTGGCTTAACCGGATGCATTAACATGGTTAAATCATCTGTTTTGACCCAAAAATAGTTTTGCTTTTTGTAGGTTTTTTCTTGCTCATAACGTACTTCATTGACCGCGGCTAATGCTGCACGCTTTGCCTCTTCCTCTGGCAACACACCACGTTTTTGTTGATCGTGATAGTGCTGTAATAGGGTAAGGACCATCTCTACCCCATGGCGGGTTTTAATTTGCCGGTCTTCCAGCATTTGCCGTTCTTGATCAATCAGCATGGCCACCCCTGTTCCAATGACAGCTAAGATCGATATTAACAACAAACCTTTTAGGCGCATGCGTAAAGACACTCTAGCCAGCAAACTTTTCGCCATGATTTCCACTCCATATATAGAGCACCTATCTTAAGGTGCATCTTAGTCTATTCTACCCAACACCAAAGAATAGAGGCTTTTGGAACGCACGAGTGTGACATTATCCCCACTTAAAAAGAGGCAATTGTAACATTTTCAAACAAAAAGTGGGGTATATTCATCGTTTTTCAAAGGATATACTGTTGTACAATCCGATTAAGGTCGTTAACTGTGTTCTTGCACGTGCAGACCTATTCCAAAAACCAGATGTTTTGTATCCATAGTCAGGGATCTAATTGCTTCAATAGTGACGAAAAAGTAAGCTATTGGTTCTCCTATTCTATGTGACGCGCTACAATGGGCGTTTAAATAACAAGAGCCTGTCATAAAAGATAACAATCAGGGGCTGCTTTATGGATAATGCCGAAAGATTTGAAGCCACCGAAACAGAAGCAGAACGTATTGTTGAAGAAGTAGAAGGTGGAACACGCCATCCAGAAGGTTGGATTGGATCTCTCTTAATTCTTCTCGCCCTAAGCTGGTCTCTGTTCCAACTTTGGGTGGCACAAACAGCTATTAATGACACGTTAGTCCGCAGTATTCACCTCGCCTTTGCCATGATTCTCGCCTACTGGGCGCATCCCTACTCTAAATCCAGTGATAAAAAACATATCCCGGTCGTTGACTTGGTGTTGGGTGTTGTTGCCTGTTTTGGCGCCCTCTATATCTTTTTGGATTACGATGCCTTGGCCATGCGGCCAGGTCTACCCCTTACTCGTGATGTCATAATTGGGGTCATTACCCTCATTCTATTGCTGGAAGCCGCCCGCCGGACACTGGGCCCAGCTTTAACCATCATTGGTACACTGTTTCTTATCTACTGCTATGCTGGCCCCAACCTACCCGATGCGATAGCCCATAGAGGGGCGGATTTAGAACAGATTGTCAGCCATATGTACCTCACGACCGAAGGTATTTTTGGTGTGCCTCTGCGGGTTTCAGCCAGCTTTGTCTTTTTGTTTGTTCTGTTTGGTGCGTTACTTGAGCGTGCCGGTGCGGGGCACTATTTCATTCAGGTTGCTTATGCCATCATGGGGCGCTACCGGGGAGGTCCAGCCAAAGCTGCCATTGCTGCATCTGGCCTAACAGGTATGGTCTCAGGCTCCTCCATTGCCAACACCGTCACCACCGGTACCTTTACCATTCCCTTAATGAAGAAGGTTGGTTTTCCACCGGAAAAAGCGGGGGCTGTTGAGGTTGCCGCTTCCACCAATGGCCAGCTTATGCCTCCCATTATGGGTGCTGCAGCCTTTATCATTGCTGAGTTTCTGGGCATTACCTATCTGGAAGTGGTGAAAGCAGCCTTTATTCCAGCCGTGGTGGCCTACTTGGGGCTCTTTTATATGGTCCATCTGGAGGCCTGTAAACTGGGCTTAAAACGGGTTCCTAAATCTGAGCTCCCCCCCCTATGGCACACGTTTATATCCGGTATTCACTTTCTTATTCCGGTGATCTTGCTGGTCTACACCTTGGCGGTCCTTAGGCAATCTCCTCAGCTGGCCATTTTCAATGCTATTCTGGCACTTATGTCGATCATGGTGCTTCAACGTCCAGTCCAGGCATTGGCGCTCAAACAGCCCATTGGCCCAGCATTTCGGGTGAGTTTTGAAGATCTCTACCATGGTCTGGTCAATGGTGCGCGCTATATGGTACCCATTGGCATTGCCACCGCCGCAGCAGGTTTGGTGGTTGGTACCATCACCCTAACGGGTTTGGGCCAGCGCTTTTTGGAAGTGATTGAGATGCTCTCTATGGGGCATATGATTCTGGTATTGCTTTTTACCGCTATTACCAGTCTTATTCTGGGCATGGGGCTCCCCACAACGGCCAACTATATTGTGATGGCCTCTCTCACAGCGCCCATCATTGTTGAGCTGGGCACCCTGAATGATATGGTGGTACCAGCCATTGCCGCCCACTTGTTCGTCTTTTACTTCGGTATTTTGGCGGATGATACACCACCGGTGGGACTTGCGGCCTACGCAGCATCAGCCATTGCCCGATCAGATCCAATTAAAACAGGCATACAAGGCTTTACCTATGATCTACGTACAGCCATTTTGCCTTTTATGTTCATTTTCAACACCGATCTGATCTTGATTTCTGGTATTCGAGAAGGCGCTTGGATGCCCACTTCATCGGATTGGTTGTGGATTGAAGGATGGGGTCCCATTTTAGGACTATTTGCCCTTTCAGGCTTAGCTATGATGGCTTTTACCTCTGCCTTAATGGGTTGGCATATGGGCCGGATCAATGCCCTTCAACGCATCATGATGGTGATGATTGCCTTAACACTGTTCAGACCCGGCATACTCAACTCAGTGACTTGGTCGGTATGGATAAAACCTATTGGATGATTATTCCTCCTCTACTGCTGTACGCAGGGTTTAGCCTTATACGCTGGAAAAGGCCACCTGTCGCAGCCACTTAATATAAAAAAGCCGGGGTACACAGTATGTACTCCGGCTTTTTTGTCATGACATCCCATAATCAGTCGATCTCAAGCCATCAAACAGCCGCAAGCGCATCATCAAACCTAAGCGCCATTCAGCTTTGACCCGACATACTCTGTAGTTA
>NZ_JBAHUQ010000060.1 GCF_036689865.1 Magnetococcus sp. PR-3 | reverse complement strand
CGGCATAACACCGACCATCAAGAAGGAGTTGAAGCGGCGCAATGCCATAGAGCCGATCATTGGGCACCTGAAAAGTGAGGGCCGGTTGGATAGAAACTTTCTCCGAGGTGTGCTCGGTGATCAGTTGAATGTTTTGATTTCAGGGATTGGCTACAACCTCCGCCTCATCTTAAAGAAGCTGAGGCTTCTTTGGCTGCTTTTCTGGATACAGACCTTTAGACCACCCCAGGAATCAGCCTTGGAACCCGCCAATCAAACAGGTTTTGAACGATCGACGTTTTAGCAATCACCATTTGAGTGATCAGGGCGTTTGTAAAGATTTTGATACGCACAAGAAGCATTCATCTATTCACCATAACGGGTTATCATCCTACCTGTATCACAGTTCTTACCAGGAACTGGAGAATACATAACGACACTGATTCTCCCAAAAGCTTTGTATATGGAATAACCGATGGACATACAACCACAGGTTTTTATCTTAGGCTGCCCCCGTTCCGGCACTTCATTACTCGCAGCCTTACTTGAAGCTCACTTTGGTGTGGTTGGACCTGTAGAACCTCATTTCTTGCCCTATTTTCATCCCTGGCGAAATTACTGGGGAGATCTCAAACATTCAGACAATCGATCAAGACTTCTTGATGCTATCTTTGGCTTTTCAGAACTATGGGTCCCACGAAATAATCCAGGACAAGATTTACAAAAAATAACCCCGCAATCTCTTCTTTCGCTCAAAGCTGAACGAGATGATATCATCAATCAAAGTCATGATTATTCAAGCCTTTGTCATGCTGTCTTTTCCAAATTCAGCCATCAAAATGGTGGTCAGGGCTGGGTAGATAAAAGTGCGTATTACGACCCAATGCAACTTTCATATATATTAGATGTCTTCCCTCAAGCACGTATCATCCATATTGTAAGAGATGGTCGAGATACCGCTATGTCCTGGCAAAAAACATGGTTCCACCCCAGCTCCCTCTCTGAGGGCATGTGGTTATGGAAAAAGCATAGCACGCACTACCATGAATTTTGTTTACAACACCCGGAGAATACGATTGAGATTCGCTATGAAGATCTGCTGGAAAATATTTCGGAAATCATGGGCAGCCTTGAACGGTTCCTAGGAACAACCAAAAAAAAGGAGGTTCAAGCCTTAACAGACACTAGCCTAGGAAAAGCCCTTTCCATTAACCCTACACACCAGCTTATGCAAAAAGGAGTTGTGAAAACGAATAAGGAAAAGTGGCGCACACAAATGCCCCAAACAACCATCCATCAACTCGAAAATATCGCACAAAAAGAATTGTTACAGTGGGGTTATCCCATCACACCTAAGCAAACGGATAAATCGACGCCTACAAACGCAACGACACCCCTCTTTTTATGGAAACGTTATCTCCTCCTAGCTAATTACAAGAGATGGGCTAAATGGGCTATCCCCCCTGTCTTAATGATAGTTCAAAGATTTATGGTCAAACGCCCTAAGTACTGAATTTTATACATTTTCAATATCATCGTATGTTGTTAGTAAACAGCCCACATACTCGTAAGTACAAAGATTTGATTATATAGAGAGTACACACAGGTTCACACTAATCAGCCCATTGTTCTCTGGTGATTAACAACTTATGAAAATGTGAGAAGCGCTTTTATTTCGCTGATCATTCTACAGTGTTTAACCGCATGTAAATATACGAAAAGTTATCTTTTGAAATGTGCTAAATTGCAAGTTTTGCTCTTTTATTGGTTCAAACTCTTGCAATTTCAGGATGGAAAAACCAAGCCTCGTCTCAATCCCCTGGGGGATCTGTTTCGCACCACCTTGAGCATCTGGTTGATGCGAGCTACGAATAGGTGATTTTGGCGAATCATATGGCTGAAAGATTGCGTTGAACCGCTCTATACCGATATAGACCACCATTTAATCCCATACGCAGATGGTTGGGTTGACTCTGTTTTAATCGATGCATGGACTCTCTAGGGAGGATATGGTTAACCACAGGCCGGAGAATCCTAACTGGCAACACTTGTGCGGAGCGACATGTTGTATCCATGAGAAATCTAGCATACGAAGCGGCCTGTCCAAGTGGTGCAAACGGGTTGGCAAGGAGGGGCTAGAACAACTTTTGGAGAAAACTAGAAACCTTGGTCTTCCATTTGGTGGGATGAAGTTGTCCAGCCTCAAACGGGTGACAGTGAACTGTACAGTTCAGCGCAAGAACATCGCGCACCCAAAGGATGGCAGAGTTTTCAATCGGAGCCGGGAGTGCCTTGTGGCTTTGGCCGCTCCTTTCTCCATAGGGTTGCGTCAGAGTTATGTCCGCAAAAAAGGCCTGCAAACGGCGCAAAAAGCTGGCCGTCATGCCCACGCCAGACAGATGAAACGTATGGGCCACAAGGTGCGCAGGCTCAATACTTGGTTGAGCCGGGTGGTTAAAGAGTTATGCCACAAACTACCCGAGTAGGATGCCAATGCTCAGATGATATTGCACAAGAAACTGATCCTGACGGAACGTTTAGTGGGATAGAAACGCACGGACAACAACAAGCTCTACAGCCTGCATGGGCCACACACCGCTTGCATTGCCATGGGTAAAGCCCATAAAAAAGTATGAGTTTGGCAGTAAGGTCAGCGTAGCTATAACCAATCGGGAAGGTTTTGCTCTAGGGATGCTCCCTGTTCCAGGCAACCCCTATGATGGACGCTCACTGGCTTTGGCTCAATCAGCCCGCTTATCCGAGATACGGGCCAAGTGCGATTATGTGGGCCAAGCCTACTGAGGCCACAAAGTCACCAAGAGTACCGTTTTCATTTTCAGGCAGAAACGCGGCATAAAACCGATCATTAAGAAAGAGTTGAAATGCCGGAATGCCATTGAGCCGATAATTGGCTACCTGCAAAGTGGAGGGCGGTTGGATAGAAGCATCTTCCGAGGTGTGCTTGGTGATCAACCGAATGCCCTGATGACAGAAATTGGCTACAATCTCCGCTTCACCCTGAAAAAATAGAGTTCTTTTCTTTTTCTCTGCTGAATAGCTCAAAGCTTATCCCATAAATCTGCTCTGGCCTTGCTGCTTAAAAGATCTACAGAACGATCGATAAGCTAGGCATTGCGGACAACAACTTTATAGAATGAACGCATCATACCCATATAATAGAGTACATCTGACACAGAACGAATTTTTGTTAACTGGTTGAAAATATATGGAAGGTTCCAGTAATAGGCCTTTAACATCCGATTTCTGTGTTCCACCAACTCTTGGGCACTAAAATTTTTTAAGCGCCAAGGAGGGGGCGTCTCAGCAAAAATTTGATAATCATCCCAAGGTACTCCTTCCAAATAGCCTGCAGACTTCATTTCTGTATACTGTGCCGTCCCAGGAAAAGGGGTTATGATCCCCATGCCAACGATATCTGGGCGCAGCTCTCTCATGAGCTGGCCCGTCGAAGCAAAATCTTCTTCAGTCTCTTCAATATCAGACCCGAGGATGAAGGTGCCTTCTACGATTGGAATACCTGAACGTTTTGCCATCGTAAATGCTTCACGGATCTCTTCAAGCGTAGCATTTTTAAGGATTTTATCTAAAACTCTTTGCGAACCTGATTCAACCCCAAAGCTGATTTTCTGACAGCCTGTTTCAGCCAGAGTTTGAAGCATTGCTGCATCAACTGTTTTAACATGTCCATTTACATGATAGCCCTCAATACCTACCTTAGGCAAACCAAGTACCAGCTCTTTGACACGTGATTTTTTAAAGGTAAATGTCGAGTCATTGAACACAACACAGTTGGTCCCATATTTCTTAACGCAGGCTTCAACTTCGCCTAAAACATGTTGTGGTGTCCGGTAGCGGACTTTTCGTCCATGGGTAACTTCTACATTGCAGAAGGTGCATCTAAATGGGCACCCCCTAGAGCTGTCAACTTCAATAATATTCCAGGTTTTACGGGAGAGGCCACGTACAGAGTGTTTGTTGAGATAGAGCTCTGAGGGCAGCAAATCACGGTTGGGGTAGGGAATCTTGTTGACATCAGGAAAGTCGCGGCATCCTGTTAACATCGGTTTACCATTTTCACGGTAGACTGTTCCTGCTATGCCAATAGGCGCATGACCTTTTTCTAGAATATCTAAGATTTCAGGTAGAGTTTCCTCTCCTTCTGTGACAACACCCAGGTCAAATTCAGGTGCTTCATTTAGGGTTTCAATGGGAAGAACCGTGATATGAACACCACCTAAAATTGTATAAATATTCTCATCGATTTCTTTAACCCAGCGTGCAAATAATTTTCCAAAATTCATGGCACTGGTTACGCAAGAAACACCAATAACTTGAGGTTGGAATCGGCGAATTCGCTCTTCCACAAGTTCTCGTTCCATGGGTTCAACAACAAAATCCCAAAGCTCAACCTCATGACCTCTCTCTTGGCAAGTTGAAGCTAAATAGGCCAAGTTAACAGGGTATTGGGCCGCTGTAAGCAAGGACTGTTTTGCGGTGTCTTGCATTTTAACTAGGGCAATACGCATGTGTTGTATCCTGCTAAGAAAAGAATGAAAAATCGTGAGTATGAAAGCTCAACAAAAAGTCTTGGTAGAAGGTGATATGGTTTTACTATCTATCAAAAAACAATGATGTACAAAATAAATCTATTTATTTGGTGGAAGAAGGGGTTATGCAGCCTCTTTGACAGAGCTTGAGTTTATCCACCTTAAGTAAACCCAGCTTATTCCACCAATTAGAATAATGGCAATGAGAACCCCTAAATGTAGCCAAACTGCAGCCTGTAAAGAGGCTTCCTCCTCTATATTATAAGGTGAAAGAGCCATGATAACGGCTAATTCAAAGATGCCTATATGACCTGGTGCCATAAAAATTAGGGTCGATAAGTTAATTAAACAGACCACACCAATAGCAGCTGTTATGGGAATATCAGGAAGAAGAAACATCAGTGCAACTATATATGCTGTGATTAATACGCCCCAAACAGTGAGTGTAACAAAAAATATTTTAATTCTTTCAGGTGCTGATCCAAATGCTTGTAATCCCTCTAACAACTGAGAGCACCACTGAACGGCACGAGGTCTATTACCTAAGGCTTTGGGGCAAATTTGTTGGTTTTGCAACTGCTTGGACAACCATGGTGTCATCAAAAAAAATACAAACAGGAGTATGCATACCCATGGAAGCATGGGGGTGATAAAACTTGGTATATTCTGGTCTGTTAGTGTGTAGATCCAGATGAGTAGAAGAGCTGTCAGGATCAAAATATCTGCAATCCGTTCTGTAACCATGAGTGCAAAAGAGTGGAATGAGCAACCACCCTGTTTACGAACCCAAAGTGGGCGCACCAACTCTCCGCTGCGAAATGGGGTAAATGTGGCCAATAAAAAAGACCAACCATACACAGCCGTTATGGTTTTCCAGTTGAAACGAATTTGGCTTTGAAGCAGCAGACCCCAACGATAAGTACGGATGAGTGTGGCTAAGCTAAGGCCAACAACAAGAGTGCCAATAGCTAACAGTGTCTGCCAAGAAATATGTGCCAACCAACTGTCTAGAGGTGGCCAGTTGTGTATGGCTTGTGACAGGATCCAAATTGCAATAACCCATAAAATCAGACTTATATGTGTTCGATTAATTTTCAAACTTTTATCGCCTTGATACCTGTTTAGTTTCTATTGAATCAAAGTTTATGCTTGGTTAAGCATGCCGATAGAGGGTGGGCGAGTGGCGGATGCGAACGACAGCCAAAGTAGACCACACTTTTCTTATGCATTATAAAAACCTACTCCGGTTTCTTGGTAAGTATGTTGCTTGTTTAGTGAGGGGGAGTATCGCTCAATCCATTTTTAACGTTGGCAAAGGACTATTATGACTTCCAAGATTATACCTCTTATTTCGGTAGTTATCCCCTGCTTTAATGAACAGGAAGTCATTGAAATCACCAGCCAACGGTTAATGGCAACGTTTGAGCCTTTAGACGCATACCGTCTTCAAATGGTTTTTGTAGATGATGGAAGCCAAGATGCAACACGGCAGATGTTAGCCAAAATGGCATTAGATGATGCGCGTATTAAGGTTGTAACTTTTTCTCGGAACTTTGGTCATCAAGAAGCTGTGACTGCAGGGTTAATGCATTCAGATGGGGATGCTGCGGTTGTGATTGATGCTGACCTTCAAGATCCTCCTGAAGTTATCCCTGAGATGATTGAGAAATGGCAGCAGGGCTACCAAGTCGTCTATGGCGTGCGCAGGGCGCGTAAAGAAGGGGTTTTAAAGCGGGTTGCTTATTTTAGTTTTTACCGTCTGCTCAATACGCTGTCTTCTATAGAAATCCCTATGGATAGTGGTGATTTTGCTCTTATGGATCGCTCTGTTCTGAATGTTCTAAAACTATTGCCTGAAAAAAACAGATTTGTTCGTGGGTTGCGGGCCTGGGCAGGGTTTAAACAAACGGGGCTACCTTATGAACGGGCTGCACGGGAAGCAGGTGAATCAAAATATTCTTTCTTTAAACTGGTGAAGTTGGCGTTTGATGGTATTTTTAATTTCTCAACACGACCATTACGACTCATTCTCATCTTTGGGTTGATGCTGTTTTTCTTTGCTGGAGGCAGTGCTGTTTGGCTGTTGTTAAGGCGAGTCTTTGATATCACTCTATTTGGTAGCTCTCCCTCTGATGTTCCTGGCTATGCTTCTCAAATGATCGTTTCTTTATTGTTTCATGGCGCTCAGCTTATCGCCATTGGTGTGTTGGGGGAATATATTGGCCGTATTTACCAAGAGGTCAAGCAACGCCCATCCTATGTAATTGAACAGATTGTAGAAAAAACATCTTCCCAATTAGAGGATAAAATAACCCGCTAAGCAGTCGATTGTTCAGAAGCCTGTTTAAGCAACAGGTATACGGTTTGAGTTTCTAGTTGGGGTAAAAGCAAGTTGCCAGAAAGGCAGCCAAAGATTTCTCTGTTTTTTCTGGATGATGTAGAGGTTTTAGCCAATCCCTACCATCAGGGTATTCTATTAATCACTGAGCACACCTCGGAGTGAATTTCTATCCAACTGATGGGGCAACACTTTTCTGGACGGTTTTTTACGCAGAAACTGAGAATGCCAGATCACACTGTTCAGGGGTCAAATATNGGGCTGCACGGGAAGCAGGTGAATCAAAATATTCTTTCTTTAAACTGGTGAAGTTGGCGTTTGATGGTATTTTTAATTTCTCAACACGACCATTACGACTCATTCTCATCTTTGGGTTGATGCTGTTTTTCTTTGCTGGAGGCAGTGCTGTTTGGCTGTTGTTAAGGCGAGTCTTTGATATCACTCTATTTGGTAGCTCTCCCTCTGATGTTCCTGGCTATGCTTCTCAAATGATCGTTTCTTTATTGTTTCATGGCGCTCAGCTTATCGCCATTGGTGTGTTGGGGGAATATATTGGCCGTATTTACCAAGAGGTCAAGCAACGCCCATCCTATGTAATTGAACAGATTGTAGAAAAAACATCTTCCCAATTAGAGGATAAAATAACCCGCTAAGCAGTCGATTGTTCAGAAGCCTGTTTAAGCAACAGGTATACGGTTTGAGTTTCTAGTTGGGGTAAAAGCAAGTTGCCAGAAAGGCAGCCAAAGATTTCTCTGTTTTTTCTGGATGATGTAGAGGTTTTAGCCAATCCCTACCATCAGGGTATTCTATTAATCACTGAGCACACCTCGGAGTGAATTTCTATCCAACTGATGGGGCAACACTTTTCTGGACGGTTTTTTACGCAGAAACTGAGAATGCCAGATCACACTGTTCAGGGGTCAAATATCCGATGGTTGAATGCTTTCTCTGGCGGTTATAAAAGACCTCGATGTACTCAAAGATGGCCTGCTTAGCCTCTTCATGAGAGTTGAAAACAAAACCTCCGATCAACTCAGTTTTCAATGTGCCAAAAAAGCTCTCCGCTGGTGCGTTATCCCAGCAGTCTCCAAGACGGCTCATGCTTTGGAGATATCCCTTCTCTTTGAGCAGGCCAGTGAAAAGATTAGATGCGTACTGGCTTCCTCTATCGCTATGGACCATTAAGCCAACTGGTGGCCTACGCTTGAAATAGGCCATTCTTAAGGCATCCGTTACCAGTGATGCTTTGGTCGTGATGTAGGTGATATTGCCCACATAGGCCTGATCTGGTTGCTCAGCGGTAAATTCACGGTTCAAGTGGTTCGGAGCCACGGGGAAAGAGTGACTGGAATCTGTCGTGATAACCTTGAAGCATCGTTGGGCTTTGCATTCCAGGCCTAGCTTACGTTTGATCCGGGCAACTCGTCTCCTACTGACGCGAACACCTTGCTCAATCAAACAGCGCTGTATACGCCTGGAGCCGTAGGTTTCTCAGCTTCCATGAAAGATCTCAACGATCCATTCTCCTAAAAACCTGTTTTCCTCTGCCCTGGCTGATTCTCGCCGGTTGAGCCAGCCGTAATAGCCACTCTTAGAGACATCCAGCACGCAGCAAAGGTGTTCTACTGAATGGTAACGCCTTTGCTGCTGGATAAAAGCGTACTTTACTGGATGTCCTTGGCAAAGTACGCGGCGGCTTTTTTTAAGATGATTTGCTCTTCTTGTAACCGGGCTAACTCTTTACGCAGTTGCTTGTTCTCATTCTGGAGTATAACCATCTCAGGCGACTTGCCACCTGCTTCTTTGGCCTGCGCTTGTGCTTGCCAGTTGTAAAGATTCTTTGGATTGACATCCAACTGCTCAGCAATCTCAGGCACGGATTGATCCGTGCTGTTCATCAGCTCAACTGCTCGATCCTTGAACTCTTGGGTATACCGTTTCAATTGTCGTTTGCTCATCAAGACACCTCCTCTATGCGGGCGTTCTATTCTCCCTCAGAATGGGTGTCCAGAAAATACCATGTAGGCATCTTTGCTATTCTGGAGTCACACCTCCAACCAGAACAGGAGATTTCGACATGGCAGACAACACGGTTAGTGCACCCAAGTTTGAACGCTTTCTGCCCGGTTTTGGAAATAGCCTGGTTTATCTTGGCATGGATGTCCATAAGCGCAGCTGGAGCATTGCTCTAACCAAGGCCAGACGGACAAATGAGTGATCTTACGATGCCTCCAGAGCCTGATACCCTGGTCAAAATGATTCAATCTTTACCTGTGACTATTGGTATGATTGCACAGGAAGCAGGCCCAACAGGTTATGGTTTAGCCCGTGCCCTTCAGTCTGCTGGATTACCGGTCACTATAGCAGCGCCCAGCCGTATTCCACGTCCGGTCAGTCCAACAAACAAAACAGACCGGCTCGATGGCAGGAAATTAGCCGAGTTTGCTGCATCTGGCCTTTTGCGCCCTATTGCTATTCCTTCTGAGCATGAAGAAGCGTTCCGTTCGTTAGTCGTCGACGGCATCAACTGACAGATTCGCTACGCCGCAGTAAACAGCGTATTCGAAGCCTGCGGCTCATCAATAATATTCCAGAGCCAGAAAACCTGGATAGATGGGGAAAGCAGTCCATCGCATGACTCTACAGGCTCCAGACAACACCAACGATCCGCCAAACCCTTAATAGCCACCTGCGGGCGTTAGAGTTTTTCTCAGCTGAACAGGCTCAAGTAGATTCACAAATCCACGCCCAATCGATTACTTGTGGTCAACAGCAGTGCATCAAACGCCTAAAAACAGCATGTGGTGTTGGTAACGTTACAGCAGCTACTTTTGCCGCTGAGTTGTTCCATTCAACACGGCTCCGCCGTGGTGAGGAATTCGTATCATATCTTGGGTTGGCTCCAGTGGTGCGCGAGAGCGGAGATAAAAAAGACCGTGGACGGTTGCGTTCAGTTGGCCAAAAAAGATGATGCGGCCTGTTGATTAAAGCAGTGTGGGTATGGTGTCAAAAAGAGCCCCAAGCTAAAAAGGGATATCAACCGTTAAGATCCAAATGTCGGAAAATAAGACAAATCCTGCTCAAGTCCCAAGACCATGCACGGTGGATCACATCATACGAACATAACGATACCGGTTATTCCATTAACAGTTAAACAGGTGATTAACAGAAGAAAGAAACACGATAAGATCATTTAATTTTGTACCCGTCATAACAAGCATGACTATACACTAGGGGGTGGGTCCATAGATGTCCCCAGAACTTCAGAATCTGAGGGAAAGAGGAGGTATGATCTACCTCCGTCTGGCTCTTATTGCCTCGACATGGATAACCTGACAAAGCCCCTTTGTAGGGGGTGGCCCACAACTGTTGGTTGTGGGCCAATACGGTGTACTCCGATTATTTGAGAATTGGTTTTAGCTCAGATTTAACGCCGATAAAGCGCCCGCTGTGTTTTTAACAGTGTCTGTGCCTCTACCTCCCTGGCATTCATGCGCCAATTTTTTGTGGTGACAATAGTGTGTAGGCTCTGCTGTTGTCACGCTACTACTTCCAAATGGCTGTACCGGCCGGTAGCTCGACCATTTTAGAGAGTTGTGCTTGATCATAAAAAATCTGTATTAATACTTTATCATGACGGGAACAGTTTTTCTTGATGATCGGCTTATACTTTTTACGTGCATCAGCAATCTTCTTTTCCAGCAGTTTTTTAATGTTGTCAGGAAGGCTCTTATACTCTTCCATGGCACGATTATAGATTTGCCACCCTTTTTTAGTCTGGGTAGCAAACTTTGTCTGGGCATCCTCACACTTAATCTGGGCTAGCGTGACTGTTGGGGTCTTGTTGATAGATCTTGTCAGGCTGCTAATATCACTCCAGGCATCTGGCATGGTTTTTATTCCACAGTGTACGGTAACTGTGCGCTTGTACTTATTTCGGATCTTCCAGGCTTTTGCTCTGAAATCTAAAATATCATTCTCAGTTAAACGCTGATTTAAGGCTGATTTGCGTTTATCAACCTCAACACGCAACTTGTTTAGTTCAGTGATGAATTTTTTGGTCGTATTTTTACAAATAGAGGCGACAGGTTTTTTGTAGAGCGGTATATTTAAAATGAGATCCCTTATAAGTTTAAACGATCCCTCATTGCCTTTTAACAGCTGCGTTAAACCACAGATCGACACAAGGTGATCCAGACGAGGTTTAATATTTTGATCTAAGGTTGCCAGTAACTTAGATCTATCTTTTTTTGTCAGGCTTTGGTTGTGGTCGCGATTTATACGTTGAAAATCTAATAAAACGTCATTCTCTTCTTTTCCAATCGCTAAGGATTTTTTGCGACAAAACTGAGCTAAGTTAACTTTAGGTGCTTTATAAATGGCATCGCTGATCGCCAATTGATCTTGGTAAACCTGTTTTGTTTGGGTCGCGCTGCAGATTGCTTTAATCCCTAGATATAGGGAGGCAACCTCTTTTTTATAGCGTGTCGCTAAATGAACCATCTTTGCTTGAGGGAGCTTGTTTTCCCAGTTTTTTAGCTCTGCATTGACATCGCTTTTTAGTTTGGCTGACGCTTTATTATATTTGTCTAGGCTGCTCGTGCACTTAGTGTTTGTTGCTGCTGCAGTGCTCTTTGCCGCAGAGGCGTTCTTTTTTTTAGTTTTCACACCAGCGGTGGGCACTTTAGTGACTTCAGTTTGAAACTGGGCCATCTTCTTTTTCATTTGGTTGGAAACCGCGGTTGGACAGCTCTGAGCAACAGGCTTGTACAGAGGGTCCAGAAATCTCTTTTGTACGTTCAAATAGGCATTCTTTAGGGAGGCCGGTAGGCGTTTATTATGCCGACGAAGTTCAGTTTGTAGATCGCTCCGAGCTTGGTTGATTCGTGCGGTTAGTTTGGCGCTGGCCTTGTTGCAACCTTCCATAGATTTAGAGATTGCATGAGCCTGGGGTGATGCCTGAAACAGCAGCACCATAAACACGATGACCGCTATGATAGAAAGGGAATTGATTCGGTTGTATGATAGCATTTTTTAGTCGGCGGATGATTTAATATCCACCCCTCATAGTTTTTAATCGAGATTACCCAAGTAGCCCACAATGAGCCACCATTCCGGCCGAAATCGTCTCCGAAATCCACCCTGACGCACACCCAAGGACGCCGTTGATCCCGTCGGAGGCAATCATTGCGTCAAATCAGCCCTGCCTTGCGTTGATTTCCAACTGATTCCCTCATTCCGGGCGCACTTCTTCTGGCGATTCCTCTCGATCCGTCACCATCACCCTTACGCAGGGACAAGATTCCAACTTCGAATTCGGCTCAGGATTAAGATGAGAGTGTTGCTTTCTTGCCCTTAGCTAAATTGATCTGCTCAGCGTAAGCCTGGAAAGTCATCATGCAGCCCAACACAGTGACACATAAGGCCATGTAGAGAGGCCTAAGTTTTTTATGACATGAAATAAAAACATAATAACTTTTCTTTTCATTAGTATGATTTTTTAACAAAGAGTAACGGATCGGTAGAGTAACTGGACAAGTGCAAAAGCTTTATTGATCCGTGCATCATCAACGAGCATTAAGAGTAATGTGTTTTGTGGTCACTCAAAACAAAAAACTAGAGGTTAAGTAATATTACCTATAAGGTGTTCAATTGATCTGCGAGAACTGGGGGTGGCCTTGTAAGAGAGTAATATGGGGAAGTTGATGATGCCGTTATTCACTACAAAGTAAGCATAGTCAGTCTAAAATAAATTTAGACAAAGTGTAGTATATA
>NZ_JBAHUQ010000059.1 GCF_036689865.1 Magnetococcus sp. PR-3 | reverse complement strand
TTGTTTAGGCGTGTTCTTGTGGGGGTATGGATAGAGATGTTGATTGGGTGGGGCTTACACATTCAGCTCTGTTCTGGCGGGTGACCAGGGCAGGGGAACTCATCGTATGAAACTTCACACATGCGTGAAGATCGATGGAACTGTTTAATCAGTTGGCGGATACAAAACTGGGCGAAGGGTACGCGAAAACGAACAGCTGACCACAGCACCAATACCACACCAGCCCAATGATACTGTTGACGTGTAAAGACCCCTTTGTCCCGTGCCAGTTTTCGGAGTTGTTGGGCTTCGTCACTGAGTTTAGCGCGCTTAAGACCCTGAATAACTTCTGCTGTTTCAGCATCCATGTAGGGTAGGTAGGCTGCTTTGTCGTGGGCAAGCATACTCTCTATGGCTTGTTCAATAACCTGCTTACGACTGATCTGTTTACCCGGGGCTAAGAAGTTACCCCGGCTTAAGCTATTGGGGTTGCAGCGATTATGTAGGTCAGGGGGGAGATCCCAAAACACTTTGCATGAATAGTCCTGACTGTAAGCTTGGAAAAAAAGATGGATATCCTGCCATAAGAGCAAAGATTCATTCCAACGGCCTAAACGATCAAATGCCTGCCGGGTAAACAGGGGGCCTGTTCCTTGGCAGACGGAATCATGCACACACTGTCGCATGAGCAGGTCCATGTTGTTGGGGATATTCCACCATCGGCGCAGATCATGGGGCGTATGCTCAAACATGACCGAAGGAAAGATGGCAAAGTCCAACTCAGGGTTGGCTTGCATGGTCTGCAGCCGGTTAGCAAGGGCAAAGGGTTCCAGCAGATCATCGTTATCCAAAAACATCACATAAGGCGCGGTGGTATGGTCCAGCCCTATGTTACGGCAGGTGCAGGCCCCTTTGGGTTCTCGGTGACGTTTCATAAAGCCGAAACGGGGATCTTGTTGGACATAGTTTTGGATGATTTCCGGTGACTTATCCGAAGAACCATCATCAACTATGACACACTCCCAGCGTGTTTCCGTTTGGGCCAGTAGAGAGTCCAGGGTTTGGGCAACCAGATGCTCTCCATTAAAGTTGGGCATCAAGATGGAGACCATGGGGGCGGTGTTCATTCAGTCACTCCTACTTTCCCATTCATTCTGGTCAGAAAGGGAGATCAATGGCTCTTGTCTGGGGCAAAGGGTGGGGCTTACCAGCCTTCAGGTAACTTATTTCTGATCTCAATGTGATCAAATTCCTGGCTAGAGCGGCTGCCGGTCTGTTGTGCCCACTGCGCCATCTTTACCAAGCCTTCTTCAAGGGGGGTGGTCGTGAGCGGGCCAAAGATATCTGCCACCTTTTGATGGTCAGAATAGGCATGTACCACTTCATTTCTGGCTTGCAGGTACTTGATTTTACCGGATTTGCCCATGGCTGACTGAACCGACTCGGCCAGTTCACTAACGCTGTAGGGGGTGCTGGATCCCAAATTAAAGACTTCGTTTTGTGCTTTTGGCTCAAACACCGACTGCGCAATAATGGAGGAGATATCACGAATGTAGGTAAAGGCCCGTGTTTGGGCACCGTCACCAAAAATAGTGATCTCTTTATCCTGCATCAGTTGGTTCATGAAAATACCAATGACATTTCTATATTTATCACCAATATTCTGACGTTCACCATACACATTGTGGGGGCGGAAAATGATGAAGTTCATGCCCCACATTTCATGGGCAACCTTGAGATCCATTTCGATGGCAAATTTGGCAATGGCGTAGGGGTCTTCAGGCAGGGGGTAACTGGTCTCTACAAAAGGGGGCTCTTGACCACCATAAACGGCAATAGAGCTTGTGAATACAAAGCTTTTCACCCCATGGTTCACCGCCGCATTGATTAAATTGACACTGCCAATGAGGTTGTTTTCATAATTAAAATGACGGATAAAGTGGCTTAAACCCTCTGCTGCATAGGCTGCCAAGTGATAGACATGATCAAACTGGTGTTCTTGAAAAATCTGTTTGATCAAAGTTTGATCAACAATGGATCCTTCAATAAAGGTGACACCATCGGGTAGGTTTTCAGTAAATCCGCCGCTTAGGTCATCTAAAACAACCACATCATGGCCTGCTGTGACCAACTCCTCTGCGACGTGAGAGCCCATAAAACCGGCACCACCTGTTACCAAAGCCTTCATTCAATTTCTCCTGAGCAGGACATGATCGATCTATCAGTTGTACGATCTGACAATGCAGCTATCATACCAGCCAAGGTTGTGTTGGAGTAAGGCTAGACAAAAACGCTTTTATTGAATGTTTTTTGTTTAAGGTGTTGTTTTATTTTTCGGTTTTAGCGGTATAGGGGGGGTGGCACAGTGTCTATTGAAGAGTGCACTAAAGGCTTTATTCCCTTGTTGTATCGTCTTTTGGCAGATCTGAATGCAATCCCGTCGTGCTTGAATGAGCATCCAGTTATAACGCAGCCAATACAGGCGCTGTTTTATGCTAAGGCCTGGGGTGCGGAGCAATAGTTTTACAGTTTGAAGAAATACATGGAAAGTACTGTAATCACTGGGTTCTACCCCGATGACAAGATAGCGCATATAGATGCTGATGAGCGTTACCCGCCATACCGTGTGCGCATCATAGGTGTGGTAATGATAGACCTGAGCTGCTGGGTTGTAGACAAGCCTTTTTCCCATCCGCAGTGCTTGAGCTGCCCAGAGCATATCTTCTGAATAGGGGGTTTTTGGGAAAGGGAGCTGTTTTAAAGCCTCTGCCCGGTATAGAGCCGTCACATCATCCCACCCTGTGGCAGACCTTTTTTCGGTTAGATCAGCACGTTCAAAGGCTTCTTCATTCTCATAATGATAGTGGCTGCTGGTGGGGGTGGAGACAGGTCTGTACCAATCTACAGGATTTTTATCCTGTTCATGAGGAACGACTTGTAGTCCGCACACCCCCCATGTATCCGGGTTTTCCATGCCTTCAAGCAGGCGAGAGATCCATTGATGATTGGATGCTCGTGCATCACCCACGGTTGCCAAGATCATTTCCCCCTGGCAGTGGCTTACAGCCAAATTTCTGGTATCCCCATGGTTAAAGGTCGAAGGGTCAATCTCAACAAGTTTAACCTTAGGGTAGCTTTGGGCTATGGTGCAGGTCTCATCTTGTGAGCCTGAATCGACAACAATGATCTCTAAGACTGCATGATCCTGAGTCAATATCCCTTCAAGGCAGGCTTTAAGGTTATGGCCTTCGTTTTTGACAGGAATAATGACAGAGATCTTTGGTTCATCTGCTGGCCGGGTAAAAAGAGAATTATCCGTCATGGTATGTGCCTCTTACCCTTTGACTTTTCAAGTTATAAAAACAACGGCCTGTATGCCGATACTTTGAGCTGATTATGCACAAGCCGAGCGATTACGAGAATAGATCCAGCGCTTGCCATGGTAGGCCCTGCTGATCTTTGTCTGACAAACTGGGGGGCTGGTTGTCGGTTAACGGCCAGCTCATCTCAATTTCAGGATCTGCCCAATGCAGGCACCGTTCACCCTTAGGGTGGTAGTAGCGGTTAACTTTATAGGTTAAGTCAGCCTGTTGAGATGTCACGAGAAAGCCATGGGCAAAACCTTCTGGTATCCACAGACTATAACCATTTTCAGCACTGAGGTAGGTCCCGTAGCTTTGTTTAAAGGTCGGTGAGCTCTGGCGTAGATCAACAATGACATCATAGACCCGACCTGCGGTGACCCGGACCAATTTGGCTTGAGGTTGCTCGAGTTGATAGTGCATGCCCCGAAGTACATTATGGTTGGAGCGAGAGTGGTTATCTTGAACAAAGTGACCATCCCAACCGGTAAGCTCGGTGAAGTGTGCGTGGTTGTAGCTTTCCATAAAAAAACCACGTGAATCTTCAAAGCGTTTGTTTTCCAACAGCAGGGCACCATTAAGAACAGCTTCAACAATACGCATAGCACACTCGAAAAGAAGGATGAAAACGTTGGTATTTTTACGTTAAAGAAACAGGAAGTCTAACACCAAGCCTGGATCAAGAGTAGGGTTGCTTATTCTAAAGGATCCTCAAAAGTAACGGCACGATATAAAAGAACAGATTTTATAAAAAAGTGCGTACTTCCGTGAGCCGTGTCGTGCTTTTTGTTAGGGTATGGACATTCATTTTTCTGTTTTATGGATAGGGAGACTACCCCATGACCGTTGCCACGCCGGAGCAGGCTGAAAAATATGCACGGGATCTGTTTGAACGTTCCCTGGCCCTCAAGACACGTATGTTAGATGGGCCTTACATGGCGCAGCTTGCGACCATGGGTCAAGCTATGGCGCAGGCTCTGGGAGCTGGCGGCAAATTGCTATTCTGTGGCAATGGTGGATCTGCCGCAGATGCACAACATTTGGCGGCGGAGCTGTTGGTACGTTTACGCCCCCATGTGAACCGTCCTGGCCTGCCTGCCATGACCTTGGCGATGGATTCATCCGCCATGACAGCGTGTGGCAACGACTATAGCTACGAAGCCTACTATGCACGGATGGTACAAGCCTTAGGGCAGCCTGGTGATGTGTTGGTTGGCATAACAACCTCCGGTAAATCTCCCAATGTGTTGCAAGCGTTGGAGCAAGCCAGAAGTCAGGGGTTGGTCACCATGGGGCTTTTGGGTGGGGATGGAGGGCCTGCCCGTCCGTTGTGTGATCATGCCTTGGTGGTGCCTGACCGAGAGACAGGGCGAATTCAAGAGATGCATATTACGGCAGGACATGTCCTTATGGAGTTGACCGAAGAGTTCTTGTTGGCGGATGGAACCATTGTCAATGAGGCTTAGCCGATGGCGCATCTGTATGTTGTGGGTGCGGGGGGGCATGCCAAAGTGGTGGCTGATGCTGCGCTCTTAATGGGGCTGTGGGATCAGATTACCTTAATCGACCGCTGTACCGAGGCATATCAGGTTGGACCATGGGCTGTTGTGCCTGAACCTGACGATTTAAATGATCTTAAAGTGCAAGGTACCGATTTTATCGTCGGTATGGGGGATAACGCACTTCGCGTCATGCTTCAAAAGCGTTTTGCAGCGCAGGGCTTTCATGCGGTGACGGTCATCCACCCAACTTCAGTGGTTAGTCATCATACCAAGGTTGCGGAAGGCTGCTTTATTGCGGCTCAAGCCGTTGTCCAGATTGATGCCAAGCTTGGTGCCGGGTGTATTGTGAATACTGCAGCCGTGGTTGAACATGACTGTGTTTTGCAAGAGGGGGTGCAACTTGCCCCTGGTGCCATCTTAGGGGGAGGGGTCTCTGTAGGAGGCGCTACACTTATTGGTCTACAGGCTTCAGTACGCATGGGGTGCCGTCTTGGGCGGGATGTCATCGTGGGGATGGGCGCGGCTGTGGTAAAGAATATTCCAGATCACAGCCGTGTTGTTGGTGTTCCGGCTAAGCCACTTTAAAAAACATAAGCTTACACTTTGCTTGGTTAAACAGAATATAGATTGAGATCAAGATTATTTGCAGGTTTCCGTAAAATCCTGCAAAAGTAACAGGGGGTGATTAGATCCTCACTTGGGTCGTGCTGAACAGCGGGGCGTACTTCACATTTGCATGGGGCTCTGTTAGTATAGATAAACGTTAAGTATTTTTACTTTTAGTATCTTTTAAGGGTTTAGGTGTGATTATACCATCTGTATTTAGAAGTCTAGATCAGGCTTTGTTGCCTATTTTTCGCCATAAAGTTAAGACGCTTACCCTCTTTTTCTTCCTTCTTTCTTGGTCTGTGACAGTCTCTTCCGTTCAAAGTGCACCCGCCAGCTTAGGGCCAACTTTAAGATCCATTGCTGAACAAGGTGTGCTGCGTTGTGGTTTAGAGCATAGCACTCTTACCATGTCTGCTATGGACCAAGAGGGAGAGTGGCGTGGCTTTATGGTTGATTTCTGTCGAGCCCTGGGGGCCGCCGTTTTAGGATCTGAGCAGGATATTGAGGTTATTGAGGCCAATAAACACCTTCGGTATGAGGCTCTTAAAGGCAAGGCCTATGAAGTGTTGTTTAGTAATAGTACTTGGACCTTTGCTCGTGACAGCCGGTTAGGTCTGCGTTTTGTGACCCCCTACCTTTATGATGGGCAGGGATTTTTAACACACAGTCGTCACACCCATACCCGTTTGGATCAGTATAAAAAAGCCAATATTTGTGTTTTGGAAAGTACCACCACATATGCCAACTTAAAGCAGTTGGTTGGTCAACAATATCCTCACTTTACCATTACTACATTCGTGACCGCGGAGCGTATGCGTGAAAGTTATTTTCGTGGCGCATGTGACCTCCTTAGTTCCGATCGTTTAATTTTAGCTTCTGAGCAGCTGGTTCGTGTTGGGGAGCAAGGTGCCCACCATATTTTGCATGACTTAATCTCTCGTGAGCCTCTAGGCCCTTATATTCGGCAAGGAGATGATCAGTGGTTTTCTATTGTTCGATGGTTGGTCCAGGGGTTGTTGTTAGCGGAACATAAAGGGATTACCCAAGAGAATGTGGACCGGATTGCAGCCAGTACCCAAGATAAAGAGGTGATGCACCTTCTGGGGGTTCATGGTGGCTTTGGTCAAAGCTTGGGGCTGGATAACCAGTGGATGAAGCGGGCCATACGTAGCGTTGGTAACTATGGCGAGATATATAAACGTAATTTAAGTGCGTTGGAGTCCCTGGGTGTTGAGCGTGGTTACAACAATTTATGGTCAAATGGGGGACTGCACTTTGTCCCGCCTTTCCTATGAGTATCTTTTTGCATAGAGATTTTGATCACGTAGAGTCTGTGGGGTTGGTCTATGTCTGTACCTGATCAAGACCCAACGCTTCAAACGACGTCCAGTCATGCTCCTTTGCCTGATCAAGGGCCGCTCAAAATTGTGCACAGTGTTGGTATACAGGTTCTCGCCATGCTGGTTGTGCTTTCAGGTCTGGTGTTGATGGCATTGCTGCTCAGTGAACGGGCTTTTGAGCATATGCAGCGTAGTGTTGATCACATGGTGAAAACTGACCTGGAAAGTCTGTTAGCCACCTCTGAATTAGCCAACGAGAGTGCTGCCCATGCTTCGGCTGCACCTGCGCTTGTTGCGGCCCAAGATGATTTTTCACGCATGGCTGTTATGGATCAGCTGATCGATTGGCAACGGTTATTGGGTCGCTCCATTTCAGGGGTAAAAAAATTACGTATGGTCGCAGGTAATGCTAAGCGAGGTCACTATTTAAAAGCTGTGATCTCTCGGCGTGATGACCTGTTGGATAATCTCTACGCTTTGGATGGGGTCGTAGCCCGGCGTATTGACTTGGAACAGAAGCTTTCTGATAAGCTACTTAACCTTCAACGTAATGATGAATCCTTAGCCCGACTTCTCCCCACCGTTTCTGTTAAAGATAATGCTCAATTTCAAACCGATCTGCTTGCTTTTGGGGCCTCTTTTCATAGTATGAGCGCCATTTTACACTCGGCGATTCAAAGTAACTCCCGTGGCCGTTTAAAGCGGTTAAAAAAACGGGTTATGAACAAGCATGAACAGGTGCACCATTACTACGATAAGTTGCACCTGGAACAGCAACAGCTCTCTACTTTTTTTAATGCCATACATGCCGCGCTGGAAGGCCCTGGCAACCTGTTTCAACTGAGGCAGGAGTTGCTGGGCATATTAAAAAAACAACGAGGTTTGCTTAACCGCAATAAACAGTTGGCTTCTCGTTTTAATGAAACCGTTGCACGATTGTTTGATGTTGTGCGGGAAGATGTGCGGCAGCAGACTGAGCAAGTAAGGATGGTCGCTTTGCAGACCTCCCAGCAGTTAAAAGCGATTGCGGCCATCGCTTTATTGGCCATTATTTTAGGTGTACTGATGGTGCGGTGGCGGCTGGTTGCCCCTTTAACCCAACTCCACCGGGCCATTGTGGGGCACCTTCAAGGTGACCCGCCTGAAAAAGTGATGCAAACAGGTAAGAATGAAATTTCACGCATCAGCCAAGGGTTGGCTTATTTTATTGCGTTGATTGGGCATCGCGAAGCTGCACTGCGTCGATCAAAGGATGATGCGGAGGCGGCCGCTCGCACAAAAAGTGATTTCTTGGCCAATATGAGTCATGAAATTCGAACACCAATGAATGCGATATCAGGCTTAACCAACCTCTGTCTAAAAACGGATCTAAACAGCAAGCAAAGAGATTATCTGAATAAAGTGGAGGGTGCCTCCCGCTCTTTATTACGCATTGTTGATGATATTCTGGATTTTTCCAAAGTTGAAGCGGGTCGCCTTGAGTTGGAGGAGACGGACTTTGAGTTGGAGAGTGTTTTTGATCACCTCTCAACCATGATCTCTCAAAAGGCGCACGAAAAGGGGTTGGAAGTTGTTTATGGCGTGCCGCGTAGTGTACCTACGCGTCTTAGTGGAGATCCTCTGCGTCTTTCTCAAATTCTAATTAACCTGACCAGTAATGCCGTTAAATTTACCGAAGAGGGTGAGATTGTTGTTCAAGTTGCGGTGGAACGCTTTTTGGACAATCAGGTCGAGCTGCACTTTAGTGTACGCGATAGCGGTATTGGTATGAGCCGAGCACAGTTGGATAAACTGTTTAACTCCTTTACCCAGGCAGATAGTTCAACTACCCGTCGGTTTGGCGGCACCGGCTTGGGGTTGACCATCTCTAAACGTTTGGTCGAGATGATGAACGGGCGTATTTGGGCTGTTAGTGCCATGGGGCATGGCAGTGCTTTTCATTTTACAGCCCGTTTTGAGTGTGAGCTTAAGCCTGAGCTGGCTCCTTGCGAGTTAACGTGGGAGTTGCAGAATAAGCGTGCGCTCTTGGTTGATGCAAACCCAACATCCCGTGCTTTTCTTAAAGAGGTGGTGGAGTCCTTCTCCGTTCAAGTTCATTGGGCGGATGATACCCAGGAGGGTATGCGTAAGTGCCAGCAGGCTCGAGATGAAGGTATCCCCTTTGATGTGGTGATTTTGGATGTCAGTGCGGTGCAGGAGAGTGCGGTTGGTTTAACCTTGCTCAATGATCTGCAAAAACTGGGTGGGGAAGAATCGCTGCGGCGAACTCTTTTAATTGCACCTGTCACCCAAGAGGCTTTGATCCGTGCTTCAGACCGGCTAGGTATCGGTGCTTTGCAGTTCAAACCTGTCTACCCTGCAGCTTTACTGGGCGCTTTACGTTCCATTTTGTTGCCTGAGTCCGCTGAGGAAGGGAAAACACAGCGTTTGATCCGTACAACACATATGGATCTTAGTGGCTTGCACCTCTTATTGGTGGAGGATAATGAGGTTAATCAAATGGTGGCGAGGGAGATGATGCAAGGGGCCGGTGCAGAGGTGACCATTGCCAACCATGGCCAAGCCGCCCTTGATATGGTGCAGTTAACCCCCTTTGATGCCGTCTTTATGGATCTGCAAATGCCGGTTATGGATGGCTATGAAGCAGCTCACCGTATTCGTGCATTGCCAGGTATGCATGCGCTACCCATCATCGCTTTAAGCGCGAACGTCATGAAAGATCAAGTTCGGCGTTGTTATGAAGCGGGAATGAATGACCACCTTCCTAAACCTCTGGACCCCAGTGCAATGTTCCGTGTGCTGGCTATGCATTTGGGGTTAGAGTCGAAGCTAGAAGAGCGAGAAGATCAACCGCTGGAAGGTGAAGGTTTTGGTGAGGCCTTGGAGGCGTTCCCGCAACAACCTGCAGGGATGGATCTGCACAAGGCACTTTTTTATGCAGATGGGCGCGTCTCATTAATGTGCAATCTATTACAGCGGTTTGAATTAGAACAGAGTTCTGTTCTCTCCGATCTCCGGCAGAAGATGGCGCTGGATGAGAGAGATGAAGCTAGGCGGCTTGCGCATACCCTAAAAGGAGTAGCTGGTATGCTGGGGGCGGAGGTGCTGCAGAACCGTGCAAAAACTGTGGAGGATATTCTCGCTGGAGATCTGGTCTCTGGTTCAGCCTTGCAAGCGCAATTGGCACCGCAACTTGCGGCATTGGAAGAGCAGTTAACGGTGGTTCTAAACTCCGTGCAAGAGGTGTTGGCTTCACCCGGGGCTGTGGCACTACTGGGTGAGCAGGTAGAAGCTGTCGATCATGATGTTTGGATGGAGCAACTTCATGAACTGGCGAGCTTGATTGACGATTATAATGCTGAAGCCGAAGATTTAGCCGCTAAAATGTTAAAATCTAATGGGGATGAACGACTGGTTGAACCCTTAAAAGCCGTGATGAAAGCGGTGAGTGGTTTTGATTTTGAGTTGGCAGCTGAACAGATACAGCAGGTAACAGCCATTGCGAATGAAGACCGTGCATCATGACGCAACTAACGCCTCCTTTAGACCCACTGTTAGGCCATCTAAACCAACTCCCTGGCTACGACCTAAACCTTGGGTTGCGCTATGCTGGTGGTAAGCCAGATCGTTTAAAAAAAGTTCTGCTGGTTTTTAAACGACAGCATCAGCAGACATCCAAGAATATTGGGGCGTTGTGGCATGCTGGTTCTAAAGATGAGGTCAAACGTCTGGTTCATACCTTAAAAGGTGGCTCTTCAGCTCTAGGGGCTGTGCAGCTATATGAAGTGGTGAAGGATCTAGATGATGCATTTAAAACGGGTGATCTTGATGATCATCAGTTTGATGATCATCATCAACAGATTGAGCAGGCTATGGCACCTTTTATGGCCGTGTTTGATAGGTATGAAGCGGCTCATGCCGCACAGATGGCTAGCCATGCCTCCTTTAAGGTGGGCGACGCCTCTTTGGCTCAGTTTCAAAGACTTCTTGCCACCATTGAAGGGTATGACTCAGAGGCCGTTGACCAGCTGGACGCATTGCTCAACCACTATTCGACGCTTGCAGGTGAGCCCACTTTATTAGGGGTACGGGATGCTTTGCAGCTTTTTGAGTTTGAGGGTGCTGCCACACAGCTTAAAGCGTGGTTGCACGCTCATCAGGTAGCAGACAATCTTTAAACCCTTGGGTTAACTGTTGTTCATTGAGGTCTTTACCAATTAAAACCAGTCGGTTAATCCTCTCTTCGTCCCCCCATGGTGGGCCTTCTTTTCCCTCAATAACTTGATGGACACCTTGGAATAGATGTTGTCTCTGTTGACCGTTGATATTCAGTATACCCTTCATCCGCATTAAATCATCACCTTGCAGTGCCAATAAGCGGGTAAACCACTGTACAAACAGCTGGCTGTCCAGCCTGCCAGGCATTTCTAAACAGACGGCTGTCACCGCCGTATGATGGTGGTGGGGTGTGCCCAACATGTATAACGGTTGTTCCGGTGGCTTAAAACCCCCAAGGTTTAGAAGTTTGTCTATGGGTGCAACCGCTTGGGTAATCTCTAAATAGGGCGCGTGGTTGTTGTGTTGACGCACCGCCTCAAGGACCAATGTGCTGTCATCAACCAAATCCGTTTTATTGATCAGGATTAGATCAGCAAAGGCCACTTGAACTTGGCACTCACGATGTTGTGTGATCTGGTCGGGTAGATGCAGTGCATCACATAAAGTCACAAAGCCATCAAGTTCAAAGTGATCTTTTAATGTCTGTTCATTGAGAAACGTTTGGGCAATGGGGCCTGGGGTGGCAAGACCTGTGGTCTCAATCAAGATGTGGTCGATATGGGCTAATCTTGGAATAAGTCGCTCTAAAGTGCGCAGTAGATCACCACGGATTGAACAACACAAACACCCGTTGGTTAACTCAAAGAGCTCTTCATCGGTCTGAACAATCAGATCTTGGTCGATACCAATTTCACCAAATTCATTAACAATAACAGCCATACGGTGTTGATGGCTGTTCTGAAGAATATGGTTGAGTAGAGTGGTTTTACCACTGCCCAAAAAGCCGGTTAAGACCGTTACAGGGGTGCTTATCATAAGCTCTTATGGTTGTGAGTGAGTATAAGCCTTCTGCATTTAGACTATTGGTGAACAGACTCTTCCAGTTCATGAATGCGCGTGAGCAGTTGGTGTTCGCGTATGCGCCACTGACGCTGTTGAAACAGTTGAGCTTGAACACGAACCTTTAAAATTTTAGGCTCCAAGGGTTTGATCAGGTAATCTACTGCCCCCAACATCATCCCTTTTGCTTCATCCATAATGGCATTTTTAGCCGAGGTGAAAATAACAGGAATACGGCTGGTTTGATCACTGGCCTTAAGTCGGCGGCAAACTTCATAGCCATCCATATCTGGCATCATGATATCCAACAAGATCAAGTCAGGCTGTTTGGACTCCGCAATCTTTACGGCAGATTCCCCATTAAGTGTCGCGAGAACAGTAAATTCTGGAATGAGTGTTGATTTGATGATTTCAATATTTGCAGGGCTGTCATCTACCACTAAGATAGCTTGTTTTTCATTGAGTTGGTTCATTATCTGATCTCCCATTACGGTGGGGATGAAACGACTTTATCAATATAGTAGGTGCGCGGCTTCTTATCATTGGGCGATGCTATTGTATCGCATTAAGCTTTTTAGGCCAGAGAAAAGTGATCACCTTCGTGTGGATTTCTCTTCCTCTATCTATGCGAAAACATATTGAAAAATCAGTCAATAAAGGTTCTAAGAGAAGCTCTTCATATGTGCTTATATTGAGTGTTTATAAGTGGTCACAGATATCACTCTTTTCAGCCCTATGGTGTCACTTGTTTCATCGTGGTTTACATTA
>NZ_JBAHUQ010000058.1 GCF_036689865.1 Magnetococcus sp. PR-3 | reverse complement strand
CACGGGTGTGCCAGATACCGTGACCTTAAATGCCGGTACCGATAATGAAGATGGCACCTGGACCCTGGAAGCTGGGGATCTGGAAGGTCTGACCGCCACCGTAGATGGCGACGTCTCCGGCGTGTTTGACATGGGCGTTACCGTAAACGTGCTGGATAGCGATGCGGATGCTGGTGGTGATGACACCACCTCGGTCTCCACCGATTTCACCCTGACCGTAAACCCCGAAGCGGATGAAGTGACCTTCACCGCCGGTTCAGCTTCTGGTGCGGAAGATAGCTGGATGGATGTGAACTCCGGCTTTGGCGTGACCGACACCGATGGCTCTGAGTCTGTGACCGCTGTGACCATTACCGGCATTCCCGATGGGGCCTCCCTACAGATGGAAGATGGCACCACCATTGAGATCACCGATGGTTCGGCCACTTTGAGCATGGATCAAGTCACCGACAATGGTGACGGCACCTACAGCCTGGATGGTTTGCAGGTGATGGCCCCTGAAGATTCCAATGCGAACTTCGACATGGGCATCTCTGTTACCACCACCGATGGAAACGGTGCCACCAGTGATACCGAGATTACCGACGGAACCATTAGTGTTGAGGTCGCCTCCGTCGCCGATGCGCCTGACCTGACGGCTAATGATGTCAGTGGCACAGAGGATGATGCTTCCTTTGCCTTAGATATCAGCTCAGCCGTAACCGATCTTGATGGTAGTGAATCCATCACTTCGGTGGTAATCACCGATGTACCTAACGATATCTCCCTCTCTGCAGGTACCGATAATGAAGATGGCACATGGACCCTGGAAGCTGGGGATTTGGATGGTTTGACTGCCGTTCTAAGTCCCAATGCAGATGTCTCTGGGGCCTACGATATGGGTGTGACGGTCAATGTACTGGATAGCGATGCCGATTCAGGTGGAGATGATACCACCAGCCGTAGTGCTGACTTTACCTTGACCATTAATCCAGATGCCGATGGTGTAACCGTTACCACAGGTGATGCTAGCGGCCTGGAAGATCAGTGGATCTCAGTTAATGAGCCCACCTTTACCCTCACCGATACCGATGGTTCTGAATCCATCACGGGTGTTACGATTACCGGTATTCCTGATGGTGCAGAGCTGCAGATGAGTGATGGGACCTCCATCACCGTCACCGATGGCAGCGCAACCATACCCATGGATTATGTCACTGAGACCGATGCGGACGATACTTACACCATTGAAGGCCTGGAAGTTAAAGCACCTGAAGACTCTAATGTAGATTTCCAGCTAGGGGTCAGTGTCACCACCACCGATGACAACGATGTAAGCACTGATACAGTGGTTGACACCACCACCATTGATGTCACTGTCACCGGCGTGGCTGATGATCCTTCCATGACCTTTACCGACACCACCGGTACTGAAGATCAGGCCATTACCCTGGATATCAGTGGTGGTTTGACCGATACCGATGGTTCCGAAACCTTGGTGGTAACCCTGGAAGGCATTCCAAACGGCGCCGAGCTTTCCGAAGGGGTGGACAATGGCGATGGTTCCTGGACCATCACCAGCACCGGCGATAATCCAGTGGACTTCACCAGTATTGAGATGACTGATCTGGCCGATGACTACAGCGGTGAGTTTAACCTGGATGTATCCTGGAGCCTCACCGACATGGCCGAAGATGGTGTGACGGTGGATGACAGCCTTAGTGGCAGTGACAGCTTCACCGTCACCGTCAACCCCGATGCTGATGAAGTCACCGTGACCAGTTTAGCCGCTGGCAGTGAAGATAGTTGGATGGATGTCACCACTAACTTTGAGATCACCGATACCGATGGTTCCGAATCCATCGGCAGTGTGACCTTCTCTGGCCTGCCTGAAGGGGCTGCCCTGCAGATTGTGGATCCAGACGATGGCTCTATCATTGATCTGGGCACCTCTACCGGTGGTGATGACAGCTTTACGATTCCCGCCGACTACGTAACCACAGCGGACAATGAAAGCTTTGACATTGTCGGCCTTCAGGTTCAGGCCCCAGCAGACTCCAACGTTGATTTTGACATGAATCTCAACGTGGAAGTGACCGATAGTAATGGTATTACCAGCGATACCATTACCAGCACCAATACGGTCAGTGTCGAAGTAACCGGTGTGGCCGATGGCGTGCAGAACATGGCCGATGCCGAAGATGTCGATGTCCGTGAAGACAAATACTTCACCCTGAACGATGACACCAATGGCCCTGGCATCTCCAGTGATCTGGTTGATACCGATGGTTCGGAAGAGATCTTCTATCAGATCGATGCCAGTGATGAGAGTGTGCGCTTGCGGGTGAGTGAAGGTGGTAGCGGTTGGAAGTGGGCTTCCAAAGATGACGATGGCAACTGGAATGTCTCTGCTGAAGATCTGGATGCAGGCCGGGTACGCATGTATTTGGGTAGCCACAGCGATGAAGACTTTACGGTAGATGTCAACGCCTACACCAAAGATTTTGATGAAGATGGCAGCACCGTAGATGATACCAGCGCCATTGAATCCACCAGTTTCTCGGTCAATGTTGCCTCCGATGCCGATGGTACCAAGATCTCCTTTAGTGCCAGCGGTACAGAAGATACCGGTATTGCGGTCAACAACTATATCCAGCTTTATGATGCCGATGGTTCTGAGAACCTCTCTGGTGACATCATCATCTCTGGTGTGCCCGATGGTGCAACTTTGGCCATTGATGGTGCCAACGCCCATCTAATTACCGATAATGGGGATGGCACCTATTCGGTTAGCCAAGATGCACTATCCCCAACCCACAGCAATGCGAACGGGGACTACCGTTGGGAAATTGAAGACCTGGTCTTTACACCTGCTGAAAATGACTCTTCTGATATTCCATTAACCTTTACCACCACAACGGTAGAGGCCACCGATGATGGCAACGGTTATGCCACCCAAATGACCAGCAAAACAGCAACGGTTAAGGTCACGGCAGATGCCGATGGGGCAACACTAACAACCCCAGAAGCAACCGGGTTGGAAGATGGCACCATTGAGCTCTCCCCCTCAATCTCCCTGGATGGGGATATCGATGGTTCCGAGACCATCAGTGGTGATGTCATCATTACCTCTGATGATCCTGGCTCCGAAGGTGCCACCATCGTGGTTGATGGCACCACCCTGGAGAGTACCAGCAGCAAGGTCGTTACCGCTGTAACGGATGGAGATGGCAACGTGGTCATGGGGGATGATGGCAAGCCTGAGACCACCACTGAGGTTACCACCACTTGGCGGGTACCAACAGCTCTGCTCAGTGCCACTGAAGATGGGGATGGTAACACCACTGGTTGGACCTTTGACAACATGACGGTTCAGCCACCTGAGAACAGTGATGCCGACTTTGACCTGGACTTTTCCCTAACCATTAGTGATGACGGTGAAGATACCGATATCGCGACCGGCAGCCTGAATGTCAATGTAGATGCCGTGGCCGATGACCCCACCCTTACCACCGCTGATCGGGCACGGGGCAACGAAGATACCGACATTGACCTGAACATCAATGCGGCATTGACCGATACCGATGGTTCAGAGTCGCTCTCTATTACCGTTAGCGATGTACCCGATGGTGCCTACCTGTCTGCTGGTACTGATAATGGGGATGGCACCTGGACCCTGACCCCAGATCAGTTGGAGGGACTCTCCATTCATCCGCCGGCTAACAGTGATGAAAACTTCAAGATCCAAGTCACAGCGACCTCGACTGAGACCGACCCCACCACAGGTGAAGCCGGTGATGCAGGCGATGTTGATACAGCCAGCGCTTCAGTAACCAACCAAATTAATATCTTGGTGGTTGGTGAAGCCGATGCAGCCTCTTATGGGGATCTTTCTGCCACCATGACCGAAGATCAAGCGGTGGTCGATGCCCCTGATGGCTCGGTAATCATGGATCTTTCCAGCATTCAGTTAACTGAAGATCTGGATAATTCCGAAGAGCTCTCGGTACTGGTCAGTATGCCTGACGATGCTCCTGATGGTGCCTATCTATGGGCCGAAGATGTGGGAGATCTGAGCTATGCTGGCAATGGTAACTGGGCGGTAAGCCCTGATGCCATGGACTCCATCCGGGTGGTCGCCCCAGAAGACTACTCTGGTGAGATTAATGTGGATGTTTCCATGATCGTTACTGAGCGGGGCTTCCAGGTAGATGATAACGGAGATCTGATACTGGGTGACGACGGCAACCCCATTGAAATGAATGGTGGTGATGTCTGGAGCCAGACAGTGCAGTATGAGGTTACCGTGGTGGCCGATGCCGATGAGCCCTCTATTAGCATCAATGCTGCAGGTAATGAGGATATGGATGGGGGCATTCCCTTCACCATCTCCCCTTCGGTAACCGATGGCAATACCAATGAAGGTGCCGAGGTGATCACTCAGGTGACCGTCTCTGATATCCCTGCGGATGTTACCTTATTGCAGGATGGTGTACCCCTGGTCGCCGATGCCGATGGCAACTATGTGTTTGAACCAGACAATCTGGATGGGTTAACCCTGGTTACCCCTACCCACAGCAATGAAGACTTTGATGTTACCGTCTCTGCCACCGCCATGGACAACAATGGTGATCTAGAGACCAATACCGCCATCCACAATGTAGATGTGGTGGGTGTAGCTGATGGGGTTGAAAATCTGCAAGCAGGTCAAACCACAAGCGAGCCTGACACCACCATGACCATCGATATTGCCCAGGCAGGTAATGCCAATGGGAACAATAGCGGTGACAATGCCGGTGCCTTTGAAGTTTATGTGGTGGATGATGAAGGTAACCGTACCCTGGTTTTTGAAGGCAATACCGATGTGGCCCTAACAGGTAGCCACAACAATTGGGACAGTATTACCATCGACAGTGTCGATTTTAGTGATCTGCAGCCTGAAAATATCATGATTAAGGGGGCCGATGATGACTCTGCCCTGCGTGTTAATGGCATTACCATTGGTGGTGAACGCTTTGAGGCAGAAACCCATGGTGTGATTGGTAACGATGGCAACGGTAATGACAATGGTGGCGGAAGTGTTATCGATAACAATGCCAACGATGGGCATGTCTCCTTAAACGCTGACAACGGTACCCTAACCTTTGGAACCAGCGATGTCAGTTATGAAGGGGGCGATATCAGTTCAGACATCGCCTCAG
Organism: Magnetococcus sp. PR-3; assembly: GCF_036689865.1. NCBI lineage: Bacteria > Pseudomonadati > Pseudomonadota > Magnetococcia > Magnetococcales > Magnetococcaceae > Magnetococcus > Magnetococcus organivorans. The sequence continues at coordinate 7,559 of NZ_JBAHUQ010000058.1, read as the reverse complement.
ACGGTGTGCATCAAATTCCCATCGAAATTGAATCCACCATGATCGATACCGATGGGTCTGAAGAGCGTTACTACGTGGTTAGCGATGTACCTGATGGCGCCTTCCTGGCCGCCGGTGTAGATGGTGACGGTAATATCATACACACCGCCACCAATGCTGGGGGTGGTCAGTGGATCGTCAGCGAAGATCAGCTGGATAATTTACATTTGGTACCCCAAGAGGGGCTGGAGACCGGGGATAACTTTGACATCACGGTCACAGCCGTGACCCAAGAGAACGATGGGGATATTAACTTTGACAGTAGTGTCACTGTCTCCATTGATATTGATACCAGCCTGGATCAGAGCGGCAACCCAGGCCCCGGCAACGGTCACCCCAACAGCGATGTAGCCTGGGATGGTGAGGTCAGTGGTGTCTCCATCAACAGTGGTGGAACTGGTAATGAAGATACCAGTATTGATATGGGTGTCAGCGCTACCTCTTTGGAGGTAGAAACTGCGGTGGAGACCGATACCGTTGACAGCCAGGCCATGACCGATGCGGGGTACACCTATCAAAATGATCAGTGGGAAACCACGGAAACGGAAACCTTCACCAACACAAGAACAGAACTCCAGGATGTTGATGTGGAACAGGAGCGGGAAGTTGTTGATTCCGATGCCATGGAAACCGCTGGGTGGAGTCAAAATGATGATGGGCAGTGGGAAAAGGATGTTGCACAAGTTCAAACAGATGACACCAGCTTCAACTTAAACCAAGCAGGCGATACGGCTTCTTATGATGTGACGGCTACAGATAGTGTCGATATCAACATCAAGTCGTTTAAAACCGGCAAGGATGATGGTGAAGTTGTTCTGACCTATACTGATGGTTCGAGCAGTACGGTAGATATTGATGATGTGTACACCGGCAACAATGGCACGGATACATTCACCATTGACTTAGCTGACGGACTAACGCTCGCCAATGTGAGCATTTCCCATACGGGTTCTGGCCAGGGTGGCGGTGCGAATAGCCAAGAGTTCAAAGTTGAAGGGATTTCAACCACTGTAACCACGACCGATGTTGCAGAAGGTAATGAGATCTTGATGACCACAGAGACTTACACGGTCACAGAACAACAGGAAGTTGAAGTCGAGTTCGAAGATACCAGAGATGTTTTTGTTGCGGTTAGTGAAGATAACCTTATCTACGAGACCACGACTGATGGTTCTGAAGTTACCTCCTTTGTGATCAATGATGCGGATCTACCCGAAGGCTCCAGCTTGTCAGCGGGCACCTTTAACCCCATTGAGGATGCTTGGGTCTTCAGCATGGAGGAAGTGGAAACCCTGGAGATCACGCCTCCTGAGGACTTTAGTGGCGATCTGAACATTGCCATGACCGCCATTACGCTGGATGTGAACGGTCAAGAGGTTGAACAGGCACATACAGTGACCATCGATGTGGATGCCGTGACTGATGGTCCCAATGTCTCCATCAGCGATGCCAGCGGGTTGGAAGACAGCGCCATTGATCTGGATATCTCTCTGAGCATGCCCGACAGTGATGGTAGTGAGACCTTGAGCGGCGTGGTTGAGATCGAGGGTGTACCGGCTGGAGCAGAGCTGAACTTGGGAAGCCTCAACAATGACACCGGAAACTGGGAGATCGATGTTGCAGATCTCACCGTTACCAGCACCGCCGATGATGGCACCGCCACCGCCTGGAGCACCGATGGTCTAACCATCACCCCCGCGGCTGATAGCAATGACAACATAGACCTGACCGTACGCGCCACCGGTGGTGAAGGTGGAACGGATGGGGCCGATGACATTACCGTAAGCGCCAACGTCACGGTGGATGTACAGGCCGACGCCGACCACGTTAACCTGACGGTTGAAGATCAAACAGCGGTGGGGGTTGAAGATCAAGGCTTTGAGCTGGAAGGTCTCTCCGCCGTACTGGATGGAACCGGTGAAGAGTCACTAAACATTGTGATCTCTGGTCAGCCAGAAGATACCACCTTCTCTCATGGCTTTAATAATGGTGATGGTACGTGGAGTGTCGCCCCGGATGATCTGGATGCCCTGAACATTAAACCACCCAAGGATTGGTCCGGCACCATGGACCTGCAACTGACCTCCTACTCGGTGGATCGGGATCCAGATAGTGGGGAGATCGATATTCAAGCCAACAGCTCAGCAGAGTTCACCGTGAGCTTTGAGGCCGATGCCAGCGGTCAGGTCTCCACGGCTGATGATGCAGCAGGCATTGAAAACCAGGCCATCAGCCTGAACCTAAGCTCCGCATCCTTTGATGTTAACGATGCCTCCCCTGAGACCATGTTGATCACCCTGGATGGTCTACCCGATGGCTCTGATCTCTCCGCCGGTATTGAGAATGCCGATGGTACTTGGAGCCTAACCGGGGATCAGCTCAACGGTCTGACCATGACCCCTCCACAGGATTATGCTGGGGAGATTGATGTCACCATGTCGGTGGCCAGTGATCAGAACAATGAAAATGTCATCGATGTGGATCTAGGCTTCACCATTGTGGTAGATGACACCCCAACGGTCACCATGGATGACATGCTCTATGATGAGATTGGCAATGGATCTGTCGATGTCGGCAGTCACATTGAGCTGAACGATACAGACAGCGACAATCTGAGTGGAGCAACCATTAGCATTACAGAGGGTGAAGAGGCCGCAGATAGCTTTAGCTTCGATGGCTACACCGTTAATGAGCTGGTTGCAGATGATGGTTCAACGACCCACATGATTGACGGCACCAACATTGTTGTCTCTGGTGGCGGCTTTGGTGGGGATGGTAACCTGGTTCTTTCAGGAACAGAGAGTGCGGATACCTATGAGTCTGTCTTGCAATCCTTACAGCTGGATGTTGAAGATTCAGGCACCCGGAGCTTGTCGGTAGAGGTAACCGATGAAGAGGGCGCAACCAGTGAAGCCGGATTGTTTGATGTGGTTGTGACCGAAGATGAGATCTTGGGTAGTGAGGATGACGATGTACTCACAGGAACCGACGCCAACGACATGCTCAGTGGTGGAGATGGTGCCGATACGATAACGGGTGGTGCAGGAGATGATGTCATCGAAGGTGGCTTGGGCGATGATATCCTTGAAGGTGGCGCTGGGGATGATCTGTTTATCTTTGGTATGAACGATGGCTCTGACTTCATCAGCGGTGGTGATAACTACACCGATGTTATCCGTATGGATGGCATGACCAGCGATCCCGTTCTGGAGTTGGGAGATGTCGGGAACTGGACTGTTGACACCAACTCTGACTACACCGTTGAGACCATTGATGTGGATGGTGATGTCTTTGATGCCATCACCTTCGATACTGGCGATGCCGCTGGCTCGATCACCCTGGAAGATGGTACCGAATTGGAGTTTGACGGTATTGACCAGATCATCTGGTAATACACCGACATTCCGACCGTAATGGGATGGCTCCGGCCACCCCCATTACATGATAAAACCGGATGGCCTACGCCATCCGGTTTTTTTATGGTTGATCCGATCACGCCCACACTCATCGTATGAATGCGGCAAGAGACCGAAAAGGCACCCTGCTCAACCGGTTGAATCCGCCCTCGATACAACAGGCATTTTAACCTTAGAAGCAGGCCCCCTACCCCCTCAAGAAAGCGACTTAGACGGATTATTTGTTAAAAAGAACCCACCAGTTCACCCCAAGTTGCATAATTTTTGCTTCTTTCTGTAAAGCCTGATCGAGTCAAGCTCTCATGGGGTTGGTTGCGGTGTTTGGCTAGATAACAGTTATGTTTCACACTTATTAGTGGATACTCACTATGTATATTTTAGGCCTTAATGGTGGGCTTAGGCATGATGCTTCAGTCTGTTTAATGCAAGACAATGAAGTGATCTTCATGGCTGAGGAAGAGCGCTTTATTTATAAAAAACATGCCACCAGTGAAGTTCCGACAAAGGCCACGCTTGCGGCACTAAACCATGCCGGAATTACCATGGATGATGTGGACCATATCTCCCTTGGTTGGGAGATTACGGATGATACGCTGGATATTATTGAACCGCTTTTATCTCACCGTCTACTCGCCCCCAAAAGTCTGCCCTCCATATCGATGGTAGACCACCATATGGCCCATGCGGCTTCTGCGTATTACAGTTCAGGTATGGATGAAGCCACCATTGTTGTTATTGATGGCAGCGGTGAACATGGGCAAGCAACATCGCTCTATCACGGTAAAGGTGGGCAGCTTAAACTCTTAGATGCCTTAGGCCATGAACACTCCCTTGGGCATTTCTATGAAGCGGCAACCCGCTACCTAGGGATGAAGTCCGGCAATGAAGGCAAAACCATGGGACTGGCCTCCTATGGTGAAGTCATTGACCCCATTGAGCCCCTCAAAGTTTTACCGAGTGGATATCGTGTCACCCTTAAAAATAAATACATCGAACAAAACAGAGATTCTTCTATCGTCTTAAGTTGGTTTGACTGGTTTCAAGAGCAGTTCGGAAAACGTATTATTCCGGACCTATGGCTGGAACGAGATACCAATCAATTCTACTATGAGAACCCTTATACGCAGAACCACAAGAATATTGCGGCATCGGTCCAACACGCTTTGCAAGAGGCTATTCTTTCCACCTGTAAAATGGCCATTCAAGCAACTGGGTGTCGAAATTTGGTTCTTACGGGCGGTGTGGCCCTAAATTGCTCAGCCAATGGTAAGGTGATGGACTCTGGTATCGCCGATGAGCTCTATCTACTGCCAGCCAGTAGTGATGCAGGCACAGCCCTGGGTGCAGCGCAGCTCTGCTATCTCCACCAATCCCAGGCGACCAAACCGTTACAGCCAATCCGTAGTGCTGCTTTAGGCACCCGCTATAGTAATGATGAAGTTCTACAAGCCATTAAACACTTTGGCTTAACCGCAAAACGGTGTGATGACATCGCGTTGGAAGTTGCTAAGAAGATCGGTGAAAACAAAGTGGTTGGTTGGTTCCAGGGTGCCATGGAGGTTGGACCACGCGCTTTGGGCCAGCGTTCTATTATTGCCAACCCAAGCAGTAAAGCTATGTTGGATCATGTGAATGTGGTTAAAGGGCGTGAGGCTTGGCGTCCATTAGCCCCCTCTCTACAGAGAGAGCATGCTGGGGACTATCTGGAAAATGATATGTTTGAGCCCTTTATGCTCACCGCCCGCAAGGTTAAAGAAGAGTTGCGGGATCAGGTCTCAGCCATTACCCATGTTGACCACACCTGCCGACCACAGCTGGTGGATAAACAGACCCACCCGCGCTATTGGCAGCTGCTGGAGTATGTAAAGCAACAGACAGGGCACCCCATGGTGATGAACACCTCCTTTAATTTACGGGGGCAGACCATTGTTTGTACACCACGGGATGCCATACAGACCTTCTACGCCAGCCCCATCGATTGTTTAGCCATTGAAGACTATCTCTTGGTTAAGTAGTTCGTGCGTTAGGCTTATGTTCTGTGAGAAAAGGCACTTTAACCGTGCCTTTTCTTTATGGTGACAGCTATGCGCCCCCTTACGGCGGCATGCAGGTCCTATTGCTGCCTTATATCAAGAAAAAAAAGAGCGTCACTTTTCCTTCCCTGCAGAACGGCGTATGGTGGGCAGCGTCGTTTAGCCAACCTCACCAAGGCTTAACCCGGACCAGGGAGCGACGACTACAACCCTCGTGTGACCAAAATCTCATGATAATCTATCCATATCAAGCGGTTCACACGATCTGGGCTACGACCCCATCAGGAGAGCGTTCATGAAATCTATACGTCGTACTAAAATTATTGCCACCCTGGGTCCTAATGCTCAGAACCGTGAATTTATCAAACATCTGGCATTAAGCGGTGTCGATACCTTCCGCCTGAACTTTAGCCATGGCACCCATGATGACCACCGCAAACGGCATAACTGGATACGCTCCGTGGAAGAGGAGCTCGGACGCCCGCTGGGTATTATGATGGACCTTCAAGGTCCAAAATTACGTATTGGTACCTTTGAGGCCGATGAAGTTGAGCTGGTCCGTGGGCAGAATTTTGCACTCTATAAAGAAGAGCGAACAGGGGACATTAATGGTGTTACCCTACCCCATGATGAGTTATTCCAAGTCATGCGCCCCGGTCTGGAGCTTCTCCTTAATGATGGACGCATTAACCTACGTGTGATGGAAGTGGAAGAGTATGGTGTCTGCTGTGAAGTCAGGGTTGGCGGTATACTCTCAGACCGTAAAGGTTTAAATGTACCTGCCGCGATGTTACCGGTTAAAGCCTTAACCGATAAAGATCTGGCTGATCTGGAATTTGGCTTAGAACTGGGTATCGACTGGTGCGCTCTAAGCTTTGTTCAACGTCCGGAAGATCTTAGAGAAGCCCGTAAGCTGATCCGTGGCCGTGCTGCGCTGCTGGCAAAAATTGAAAAACCCCAGGCTGTAGAGAACCTTGAAGAGATCGTAAAGGTAACCGATGGCGTCATGGTCGCCCGGGGTGATTTAGGGGTTGAGTATACCCCTGAGCGTGTACCGGCTGTGCAAAAACGATTAATCCGTCTCTGCCGAGAACAGTGTAAGCCGGTTATCGTGGCTACTCAGATGTTGGAGTCGATGATTGATGCCCCGATCCCAACCCGCGCTGAGGCATCGGACGTGGCCAATGCCATCTATGATGGTGCGGATGCCATCATGCTTTCCGCTGAAACAGCGGTTGGTTCCTATGCCTGTAATGCGGTCTCTGTGATGGATCGTATCGCCCGGGTGACTGAGTCCGACCCAGACTGCCTACAGCGTAACCTACACACCCCCCTCTCCTTTGATAACAGCGATAACGATGCCATCAGCAAATCGGCACGGGATGTCGCCATGAGCCGGGGCTGTCAGGCCATTGTCGCCTTTACCAAAACAGGGTCTACCGCATTACGTGTGTCACGAACCCGTGCCCCCGTGCCCATTTTGGGTCTGACACCCGATATTCGGGTTGCCCGCCGCTTAACCATGGTATGGGGCGTACATAGCGTGAACACCAGTGATGTTCATAACTTTGCTGAAATGGTCGGCAAAGCAACACGTATTACCCGTCGTGAAGGCTTGGCAGCCAATGATGACCGTATTGTGGTGATTGCAGGTGTCCCATTTGGCCAGCAAGGCAACACCAATATTCTACGTATTGCACGCATTGGTGAGATGGAGCGCCTACCAGGGGAAGAGCCTGAAGATTAACCCCCTACGCCAGGGAAGCCATGTTGCCACACAGAGAACATGGCTTCCCCGCGTCATTAAACAACAGCGCACCTCACAGAACCATTCCAACCCTGCTCCCCCCTATTCCAGGAACCGTGCTGACAGCGCTCCACACCCTCTGTAAAAAACCTGTTTGGCTCTGTGTCTGTTATCTGATCAATAGGCGCATAACAGCCCCCTTCCACATCAATCAAAGACCCAACCATTTTTGAATGTCTGTGTTGGCGGAACCCTCACTGTAATTCTCCCCCTCAAAACAGCAATACATACGCACATGTTTATTCAGGCCGAAGAACCTACCCA
>NZ_JBAHUQ010000057.1 GCF_036689865.1 Magnetococcus sp. PR-3 | reverse complement strand
CTTACTCTAAAGGCCTTCTGGGCCTTTTTTGAGTTTCTGGACGGTAGGATGACCGTCTAGGCATTGGATCTTTTTTCTGGTTAAAAAGATCTCGGTGGTGTATATAACACCGCCATGAGTTCAACGCAGAGTGGACTCAATGATAACAATAACCGGGCCGGGGCCATCCATTGCTCCGGCTTTCGTGTATCTGACAATGGAGGAACCGCCGTGAAAAGTTTCGTGGCAAAACCAAGCGATATTGAACGTAAGTGGTTTGTGATCGACGCCACCGATATGGTTGTCGGTCGTCTGGCTTCTGAAGTTGCAACGCGTCTGCGTGGCAAGCATAAGCCAACTTACACCCCTAATATGGATTGTGGTGACAACATCATCATCGTCAATGCCGAGAAGGTTCGCTTCACCGGCAATAAGCGTAATGATAAAGTCTACTACTGGCACACCCGTTTCCCCGGTGGCCTGAAGTCCATTACAGCCGACAAAGAGCTCTCTGGCAACCATCCTGAGCGCGTTCTGGAAAAAGCCATCAAAGGCATGCTTCCGAAGAACCGCATGGGCCGTCAGATGTTTCGTAAGCTGAATGTGTATAAAGGATCTGAGCATCCTCATACCGCACAACAGCCTGAAGAACTGAAACTGGGTTAAGGGAGAGAGATCATGGCTCAAGAGACCATTAATGCCACTGGTAAACGTAAAGAGTCCGTCGCCCGCGTACGCATCGTGCCTGGTAGCGGTAAAGTAATCATCAACAAAAAGCCTATGGACGTCTACTTTGGCCGTCCTGTGCTGCGCATGGTCGTCAACCAGCCCTTCGCAATTACGGAGCTGGAGAACAAGTTTGACGTACTGGTTAATGTGCACGGTGGTGGTGTATCCGGTCAAGCCGGTGCCATCAAGCACGGTATTTCCAAAGCGTTGGTAGATTACGATGAGGCCCTGCGCCCCGTGCTGAAGAAAGCGGGCTTCCTGACCCGTGATGCACGTACCGTTGAACGTAAGAAGTACGGTCGTCATAAAGCGCGTAAGAGCACCCAGTTCTCCAAGCGTTAAGCTTGCAGGATTTTGGATTTGGAAAAGGGAGACGCTTGCGTCTCCCTTTTTTTATGATGTGTGTTGATCAAGCTCACACGCTTTGACATTCATATTAAGCCAATAGCGTGTTTAGGTATGGGATGGCGACAGGTTTTTGGGTTGGGGTTACACGCATTCAGGTTAGGTTTATACCCTGTGTGATCAACCGCGCACTCTTTGGCGTCTGTTATGAAAATCATAGGTGACCGGCCATACCCTTTAAAACCGATCCTTCTTAGTGATGACAGATTTAGTATATGCTGCTGTGAAACCTTGCACAGGGTGTAGGGTGACGGTCACTCTTTTTAGGTTTGATCTCGTGGTTAAAGCAGAGGACAATGTGCTCTCTTTTATGAACTGACTGTTTGAGGAATACCATCATGGGTACCACCCTGCGTGTCGCTATCTTGGGCGCAACAGGCTATACCGGCGGCGAATTGATCCGGCTTTTACATCACCACCCCGGCGCAGAACTGACCTTTATCAGCTCTGAACGCTTTGCTGGGCAATCTATTGCACAGGTCTATACACATTTAGAGGCGGTTCGGCACCTGGTCTGTCAGCCTATGCATGCTGCAAAAGCGGCAGATGCCGCAGATGTGGTGTTCTGCGCACTGCCCCATGTGACCTCTATGGAAGTGGTACCCCAGATGTTAAAGCTGGGAAGTCGGGTGGTGGATCTTTCCGCCGATTTCCGGCTTAAAAGTGCGGCAACATATGCAGCGTGGTATGGCAAAGAGCATTTGGCCCCTGAACTGTTGGAAAAAGCCGCCTATGGGCTTCCTGAGCTGTTTAGAGATCAAATAATCGGTTCTGATCTGGTCGCCAACCCTGGCTGTTATCCAACATCCATTCAGCTGCCACTCTACCCACTGTTGGAAAAAGGTATGGTCGATCCTAATCTGATCATTGCCGACAGTAAATCGGGTGTCAGTGGTGCCGGGCGTTCCCCCAGTCAGGGCACACTCTATGCAGAGTTGGCGGAAGGGTTTAAAGCGTATAAAGTCGACGCTCACCGCCATATTCCTGAGATGGAACAGAATCTCGGTTTGGTGGCTGAACAGGATCTGAAAATTCGATTTACGCCCCACTTATTGCCGCAAAGTCGTGGTATACTCTCGACCTGTTATTTACGCCCCCATGCTGGGGTGGATGCACAAAAGGCCAGAGACGTGCTCCAGACTTTTTATCACGACGAACCCTTTGTGACGGTATTGGATGATGGCCGGGTACCGGCAACATCTGATGTTCGCGGCAGTAATGCCTGCCACATTGGGGTGGTTGAAGATACACGCAGTGGATGGATCATTGTGGTTTCGGTCATCGACAATCTGGTTAAGGGTGCTTCTGGTGCTGCGGTACAGAATTTTAACTTGATGACCGGTTGGGATGAAACAACGGCACTTAATACCTTGCCGATGTTTCCATAGACTGGCTAAGTTAAAAGGGGACGACCCCGATAAACCTGACCAGTAATTGGGAAGTGTTCTCACCTAAGCGTTTTCAACGTCATAACAGGTGCGAATGGACGGTTTTTCTTGCCAAGGCGTGCCAAGTCTGTTAACAAGCATGCGAAGCGCGACCTTTGAGGATAGAATCCTGTTTTTCTGAGAGGAACAATGTAATGGCTCTGATTATCAACGAAGATTGCACCAACTGTGATGTCTGCCTGCCTGAGTGCCCCAATGAGGCCATCACAGATGGTTCAGATGTGGACTCCGACATCTATTATATCCACCCTGATCTGTGCACCGAATGCAAAGGCTCTTTTGATGAAGCCCAATGCGTGGCGGTATGCCCTGTAGAGTGTATTGATCCAGATCCCGACCATGTCGAGTCTGATGAAGAGCTGCTGGCCAAGCACGAAGCCATTCACGGCTAAGTGACCAGCCTCTTATGTGGAACAGAGGGGCGCCTGTTTAGGGTGCCCCTTTGCTGTTTATACAGCTCGGCTAGGCATGGATAAATGGGATCCTTGTCGTTGCATGCTGAATTCGACCATGACGATGGTGACTCTGTAGTATAGTGGTTGTTTATTTTTTTTAAGCTTAAGTTACTCGGTATATGTCTGTGGTCACGCTTGGCCAATCGGTGTCATCTTTAACCACCAGGAGTTGTTATGCCCAACAGTATGACCGGCATTGGTCGTTGCGAAGGCAGTGTGGAGGGGATGCGTCTGGCGTGGCGTATACGTAGCGTTAATCAGCGCTTTCTTGAAATGAATTTTCGGTTACCTGATCTTTTTTTGGATGCCGAGCCTAAATTTCGGCATTTGATCCGGGAACGCTTTGCCCGTGGTTCAGTTGAACTGAACCTGACAGTCCAGCAGGATGGTGCCAGTCGTAATGAGTTGGTACTGGATGAAGAGAGGGTTGGCCAGATTATTGCGCTTGAAAAAAAGCTACGAGATTTGGATGGATCTCACCGGGGCGAGTTGAGCATGGATCGGCTGCTCTCCTGGTCTGGTGTCTTGAAGGATCAACCTGTTGCCTGGAATGAGGCTGAGCTGACGGCGATCCGTGATGAAGCGTTAAGCTTACTGGCCGGTGCATGTGACGCTATGTCGGTGTTTCGTCAGCGCGAGGGTGAAGAGCTTGAGCAGACCATCCGTACCCGGCTTGATGAGTTGGAAGCCTTTGCCAAACTTGTAGAAGAAGATCTGCCCCGTGTGCGGGAGATGCTGCAAAAGCGTTTGAACGACAAAGTGGCGCAGATTACCGATAACCCTGCGGAACCCACACGGATGGCGCAGGAAGTGGCATTTTTACTGAATAAAATGGATGTCTCTGAGGAGTTGGACCGCCTCTATATTCATATTCGTGAAATGCGTGACACCTTAGATCGGGATGAACCGGTAGGGCGTCGTTTGGATTTTCTGTGCCAGGAGCTTAATCGGGAGTCCAATACTCTCTGCTCTAAACCTCAAGATCCAACCATCTCTCGCATTGGTGTTGATATGAAGGTTGTCATCGAAAAAATTCGTGAGCAGGTGCAGAATCTGGAATAACCAGATAGGGGAATAAGATGTCCAACACCAGAGGCTTTGCTCTGATTGTATCGGCCCCGTCGGGAACCGGTAAAACCACATTGACCCGACATTTAATGGAGACACAGCCGAAAATTGGTTTATCCATTTCAACAACGACCCGTGCGATGCGTCCCGGTGAAGATGAAGGGACACACTATTTTTTTGTAGATAAAGATAATTTTCAGGCCCGTATTGATACCGGTGCCTTTTTGGAGTGGGCCGAAGTTTTTGGTAACTACTACGGAACAGACAAAGCGTTTGTAGAAGAGCGTATTGAGGCTGGTCATGTGGTGTTGCTGGATATCGATTGGCAAGGTGCACGGTTAATCCGTGATAATATGGCCCAAGAAGATGTGGTGAGCATCTTTATTGCACCGCCCACCTACGATGTATTGGAAGCACGCCTACGTGGGCGTAAGACCGATACTGAAGAGGTGATCTTAAAACGTATGCAGCAGGCTGGTTCCGAATTTTCCCACTGGGGTGAGTTTGATTATGTGGTCATTAATGATGACCTGGAACAGGCAAAAGTTGAACTTTCTGCGGTCCTTATGGCAGAAAGATTGCGACGGGCGCGCATGCAGGCTACAATTCAACCAATCTTGAAAACATTTGAGGGTGATGGCGTTTGAGGAAGCCAGGATGGCTCCCCTGTTAACCTCCTGTTTTCAAAGCTGCAGCTGAGTAAGCACAAAGAGAGAAACCAATGGCACGCGTTACCGTAGATGATTGTGTAGAAAATGTAGCCAACCGTTTTGAGTTGGTAATTTTGGCCGCCAAGCGTGCGCGTCAACTGGCTAAGGGTGCCGAGCCCGAGGTGTCAGTAGACCGCGATAAAAATACTGTGGTGGCGTTGCGTGAGATCGCTGAGTCCAAATTGAATGTGGAAGATCTGCGTAAAGTGGAAGACGATACCGTCGAACAGAAAGTTGTAGAAGAGCCGGCAGCTGAGGCGGAAGCACAGCCTGCTGAAGCATTGGCCGATGCGCCTGCAGCGAACGACGCCCAGTCCACAGAAGAAGCCCCTCAACCCGCTGCGGATGGGGAAGAGGCTCCTAGCCTTTAATAAAGATAAACATGGCTAAATGGGGCTTGGTTTACCAAGCCCCATTTGTATGTTTAAATGAATTTGATTCAAAGACTTCACCACATGCCAACCTTAGGGGGGATACGGCTTGCAAGGGTGGAATACCATCTATGAAGGTATTATCAGCTACCATGCTGAGGCCGACCTGACCCCACTGCAAGATTTGGTCACCTATTTTGACCAGATCTATTGGCCCCCCGACGGTACCGATTGGGACTCTCCCATTCACCCCATTACCATCGCTCAAACCCTGGTTCAAATGCGCATGGATGTGGCCTCCCTGGTCAGTGCGCTGTTGGTCCACCCCTACAGTCAACGTCAGTTTGAGCTGGATGAAGCCAAAACCCGCTTTGGTGAGGATATCGCCTTCTTGTTGGAAGGTATCTCGCGCATCTCTCTTCTCTCATTACGTACCCCTGATGATGAACCGCCCAATGCCGAGGGTCGTGTTGAGCACCCTCCCATACCAGAACCCCGTACGGAAGGGGAGGCGGTGGGCGAAATACACCATGCCAATATCCTGGTGCGTGATGAGACCCAGGCTGAAGGCTTTCGTAAGCTGATTTTGGCGATGGCTAAGGATATACGGGTTATTCTGATCCGTCTGGTGCTCTGCCTGCATCAACTACGTTTGGCTATGCGATTGGGTACCACTGAGCCGGTGGACAAGCTCTCCCATGAGGTGATGGAGATCTATGCACCCATTGCACACCGCTTGGGTGTTTATTGGCTGAAAAATGAGCTGGAGGATCTGGCCTTTCGTATGAAATGGCCAGGACAGTATGATGCCATCCGGGCCAAGGTGTTGGAACGGCGCAAGGGTGGTGAGGATGTGGTGCAAAAAGTGATCACCTATTTGGGTGAAAAGCTGACAGCACATCAAATTCAGGGCGCAGTGTATGGTCGAGAAAAGCACCTCTATTCGGTCTGGACCAAGCTCACACGCAAGCAGATCACCCTGGATGATATGTTTGACCTCATTGCTTACCGGATCATCGTCCCCAGTAAAGAGGATTGTTACCGAACGCTGGGTATGATCCATGGGGAGTTCAAACCTATTCCTGGTCGGTTTAAAGATTATATTGCCATCCCCAAACGTAACGGCTACCAATCTTTGCATACGGTGGTTTTTGGCCCCTTTGGCAACCGTATTGAGATACAAATTCGTACCGAAACCATGCACCATATTGCCGAGAGCGGTGTGGCAGCCCACTGGACCTATAAAGGTAAAGGGGGCACAGGAAACAACGCCACGGGCTATACATGGCTTAAAGAGTTGCTCTCTCTGTATGAAAATGTGGATGATCCTGGCCAGTTTGTAGAGAATGTTCGGTTTGATCTGTTTCCGGAAGAGATTTATGTCTTTACCCCCAATGGGGAGATTATCACCCTACCCACAGGTGCCACACCGGTGGACTTTGCGTTTGCTGTACACTCGCAGGTGGGTAACGGTTGTCAGGGGGCAAAAATTAATGGCCGTATTGTGCCCTTAAAAACCCCGCTAGAGACTGGTGATACGGTGAACATTATCACCGGTAAAAATCGTGAACCCAATCCAAACTGGGCCCAGTTTGTCGTGACCTCCAAAGCCAAATATTGGATCGGTCGCTTTGTGAAGGAAAAACAACGGGAGCAGTCCATCAGTTTGGGGCGTGATCTGCTTGAGCGTGAGGGGCGCAAGGTGGGTGGTTCCATTACCGAAAAGTTGCTCAAACCGGTTTTGGAAGGGTTGCGGTGTGAAGATGTGGAAGATCTTTACTATCAAATAGGGGCCTCTCGTCTATCCCCCATACAGGTGATCCATAAGGTTTTTCCAGAGACAGCACCGGCGGTTACAGAGCGTAAAAATAACCCGGTGCCCATACGCTCAGGGGTCGAGCGCCGTGAGGATGGTTTGGCCCTGACCGGTGCATTGGCCGGTATTGCTGTGCAGGCTGCCCGGTGTTGCAGCCCACTGCCTGGGGACTCTGTCGTGGGTATTATCAGTACGGGTAAGGGGATTACCCTGCACCGAATTAGCTGTAGTAACCTGAAGGGTATGGAAGATCAGCCTGAGCGTTGGGTGGAAGATATTGGCTGGGGTGGTGAGGGTGGTCATCTCATCCATACAGCCCGTATACGCGCCATGGTCAGTAACCGTCGGGGCCTGCTTACCCCCATCAGTCAGGTGGTGACTGAGGCCAAAGCCAACCTGCTGGATGTACACTTTCAAGATCGGGATCGTGACCCCTGTGTGGTGATTTTGGAAGTGGAGGTGAACAGCCAATCTCACTTGGAGAGTGTGCTGGTCAATTTACGATCTGTCCCTGAAGTGCGGGATGTTGATCGCATGAACGCTTAGCCCTTCTTAGTATCCCACAGGGTACATCGTGGGATAGTGAAGGTGGAGGGTCACACGGTGGCGTCTCTTGTTTGCTCCTCTTATGGATGGTCTACCGGGCAAGCGGGTGGTAATCACGCCATGGGGGGGGTTGAGCCAGCAGGCACAGATGCCACATGGTAACCTGTTTGGGATGATGTCCAACGGTGGGTGTCTCTTAAGCAAGGCTGGATGGTTGATGGTTTGTGACCTCCTATCCCCGTGCGTTCCAGATCATGCTGACCGATGCTTTGCTGTGTATAACCCATATGGGGCACAGTGAAAGCAGAGAGAGATATGGGATTTCGGGCGATCCCAGCATGTCCAAGTTTGCCCAGCTACCTTTTGATAGAGCCAGATCTATGGCGTGGTTCGCCCGCCATGGCCGCACCCACACTATTTACCCACCAAGAGTTGAGAACTATGAGCCAAAAAACTGCAATTGCTACCGAAAATGCGCCCAGTGCCATTGGTCCATACAGTCAGGCAATCAAGCAAAATGGTTGGCTGTATGTCTCCGGTCAAATTGCTCTGGATCCTAAATCGGGCACGCTGATTGGGGCGGGTGATGTGGGGAAAGAGACCCATCAGGTGATGCAAAATCTGGCTGCTATTTTGGAAGCTGCAGGTGGCAGTTTTAAGGATGTGGTGAAGTGCAACATCTTTTTAGCCGATATGAATGACTTCGGGACGGTGAATGAAATCTATGCTTCCTACCTTGCCGAACCTTTTCCGGCCCGTGCAACCGTACAGGTGGCCGTACTGCCTAAACAGGTCCAGGTGGAGATTGATGCCACAGCCTTTATAGGTGAATAAAATAGAGGTGGAGCAGGGGGGCTTTTGATCCGCTGTTACACTGGAATAAGGAGTAGACCATGCGCCCATTGATGATGTTGGGATTCGCCCTGGCCCTGATGGTTTGGCTACCAGTCCATGCCCAGGCCGGGCAGGGACTCTACTGTCTAAACAGCCATACGGGCAAACATTGTGTTTACTCCTCGTTCAGCACTTGTATGGCTGCAGCGGCGGGTTCCCATGGGCAGTGTGTGCTTAATGAGTTTGGTATGCCCAAACCACGTGGGGGTGCCCCCTTCTGTATTGCAGAAAAGTGGCAGGTACAGTGTATCTACCCCAATATGGAGAGCTGTATGGTCCAGGCAATGGCACGCCGTGCACAGTGTGTGTCTAACCCGAACTATCGTTAGTCCATGGCGCATACTCAGGATATCTCACCCCGTATGGATCTCTGGCTAACGGCTGTGGTGATCCTGCTGGCGCTGCTCCTGCTTGGGGGAATGGGGCTGCGTATGGTCCCACTGTTTAAGGTCAAAGTGGGTGAGGTGACGACGGTTATTCAAGGGCAAAATTTTGAAATTGCTTTTGATATCTGTATGCCCCTGTATGGTCCTGAACCTGATCGGGATGATCACCGTATTCGACAAGCGGTACGAGGGCAGATCTACCACACCATGCAGCAGCATGCCCCGGTTAAGGATGCCCAATACTGGCGGGTTAACAAACTGTCCTTGGCGGGGGGGCATGCGACCGGTAATCGTTGCCAGGGCATACAAGCCACCCTGCAGCCCCGGCCAAAAGGATTACCACCCGTTGCAGATATAGAGGGTGTGGCTGAGTTGTTTGAAGAGGGGCGTATTCTGCGTATGGCGCTACGGGAGGGGTTGGGTCATATTAGCCACTTCTCGACACAATCAGGCCGTTGGGAAGGGGTCATCCCTGATGTCGGTCGCGCCCTGGCCCGTAACCACAGTCCACAAGGCAAGATCCTTTTTTACGGGGTAAAAACGGTGGGTGGTCTGTTAGATGCCATCCGTTTTGGTGTGGCCGATATCGCTGAAGGGCGTATTTCGTATACAGAGCGCCGTAATGGGTTGGTACACTTTAGCAGCCCCTATATCAATACCGGTATCGTGATGGGCAGCTTTGAGCAGCAGGATGCCCAAAAACTGGTGGAAAAACGCAATATTAACAATGGCCGCATTAAGTTGGTGGTTACCAAAAACAGCACCAGTGCAGATCTGGCGCGGGGCCGCTTTCCCCGAGCCATTATCCACTATGTCAATACGACAGAGGGTATTCCCCAAAAGGTGCACTGGCTACGTGCCCATTTTACCAACCCACTAAACCGTATACTGTTCCTTACCGACGAAATGGTTGCCTTAGGGTGGCAGGGTGCGGTGCAGGTGGTGTTGAACAATACCCCACTGTTAACCCAGGATCATTATGTCATCGCCACTTGGCATCCAAAGATCCAGCAACTGGTTAATACCTACTTGAAAAAACACCCTATCAAAGCGCGTTACATGCAAGCTTTACGTCATCGATAAACAGCAACGTTCCCCTCTTTTTTCGTGCTTTTTCTCGGGTATGGTTTTGCCCAAAAACCCGTTCTGTTCAGGGAAAATATAGGTATTCTTGTGTAACCGGTGTAACGTGCTGTTATTACGTCCTGTTTCTGCCAATATTCTAGCAGATTTAAGGCGGAATAAGCATAGACGACCCTAAAAGATAACGTTAGAGTGAACCGTTTGTCTTGATTAGACGTAGTTTCTTGTCTTTTGCAGGGCTTAGAGATGCCTGAAGCCAGAGCTGAACTTGCTCCCAAGCGTTGGAGATTATTGTGATCAATAACCTGTCTGTACGCGTTAAAGTAACCATTGGTTTTATCGTTCCATTGATCTTTCTTTTTATCCTGGGAATCTGGAGTGGTCTGGTCAGTCAGGAGGTGGAGGAGCGCTCCATCGATGCCCGCGAGGTGACTTTTCGCTACGGTTTGTTGGCCACCCAAATGGAAAAAGAGGTGATCCATGTGCAACAGTGGCTTACTGACATCTCAGCCACACGTGCCCAGGATGGTTTGAATGACGGCTTTGATGAAGCCGAAGCACATTTAAAAATCCTCAATACACAGATCGCTCAGTTTCGTCAGCACTTCAAATCCACCGGTGAAACCGACCTTGCCAAACAGTTGGATGAAATTCAGGTAAGGGTCGCAAATTTTTACCGTGCGGGTAAAGCCATGGCCCAGGTCTATATTGATGAAGGACCGGCAGGTGGCAACCAACAAATGGCAGGCTTTGATGCCCAGGCCGAAGCACTGCAGAGTGTCTTTCAACCTTTTCTTCATAGACAACTGGAGCGCGCCAACCAGAATTTGCTGATCATGGAGAAGCAGGTTAATGGGTTAAAGACGGGTATTTTATACATTACAGCCTTGTCGGTGATCTTTCTGATCGGGACCGGTTATTCCATTGGTCGGGCCATTACGCGCCCACTGGCAGATGTTTCGTGTGCCATGACAGAGATCTCCAAAGGGGATTTAACAATACGCACCAGCCTAGGTGCACGAAAAGATGAGATGGGGGTGGTCGCAGCCCATATTAACCAATTGGTTAAGGGGTTGTCCGAGAATGTCCGTCTGACCAACCTTCAAGCATCTAACATCACCACCTTTGTACAGGAAATTCTAACCCTACGTTCTGACCTGAGTGATAACAATGTGGCCTTAGGGCAGATTGCCAATAAGGTTTCTGAGGATAACCACATTCTCAATGGTGAGATTGGTACCATCCGCACCCGTATGGATGAAACGGTGGTGGATATGGGGTTGGTGTATGAAGCGGCTGCTCAGGTCAGTGATAAGGTTAGCCATATTGCTACTACCGCCGATGAAGCCAGCCAGAGTGTGGGAACCATGGCGGGTAATGCTGAAACCATGTCGATGAATGTGGCAGGGGTGAACGATCAGCTCACTCAGGTCAATGATTCTGTCGATCAGGTTGCGGTGTCTGTTAAGGAGATGGAGCGCTCTTTGGGGGATGTCCGTAACCGATGCCAAGCCGCAGTGGAGGCAACCACCTACACCGATGGTCGCGCACAAGAAGCCATGGCTGGTATGCATACCCTGTCAGAAACCGCTAAAGGCATTGGCAAGGTTGTGGATGTGATCAACGATATTGCTGAGCAGACCAACATGTTGGCTTTGAATGCTTCCATTGAGGCTGCGGGTGCTGGTGAAGCGGGTAAGGGCTTTGCCGTGGTGGCCAATGAGGTGAAGGATTTGGCCAGTCAGACCGCTGCTGCCACGGAGAGCATCTGGAAGCAGATTGATGAAATTCAGGATCAATCCAATGCTGCGGTGGCGTTAACCAAGGACATTACAGAAGCCATTGCCCGCATTGGTCAAGCCAATGGTGAGATCAATACTGCGGTGGATGAGCAGCACCATGCCATTGGGGAAATTGCTGAATCCTCTAATGCTGTGGCCAATGCAGCCCATGAGGTCACCGCCAATGCCGAAGTTTTACAAACGGCGGTACAAGAGGTTGCTATGGCGGCCACCGAGGCGGCCCAAGCTACCGTGGCCATTGCCGATGCGACCGAGGAGATCCGTCAATCGGCGGAGACCATGGATCGCCGGACCAACCGGGCGTTGGATGCCTCCAAGGAGATCCAGCATGCGGTGGAGAAGACAGAAAAAATTTCCAATCAAGTGCGCAACAGTGTGGAAAACTCCATGGAGGTGGTGCAATCCATGAGTGGTTCCGTACGACATTTCCAAGCGGTGGGGGATGTTGCCAGTGGTATTAGTGATGCGCTCTACACCGCGCAATGTCGTGTGGATATAGGCCCAGAGCCCTTTAATATTCGTCTTCTTAAAGAGGCTATGCTCTCCATTATGGGTCAATTGAACCGGGCCGTTACCATGTCGGATCCAGAGTTGATTGGGGATCTGGGCAACCCCCAGACCTGCACTGTGGGTAGTTGGATGGTCAATGAAATTCCCATGGAGCTCCAGCAGACGGAGCTATACAAAAAAGCGGTTGGAACCCATGAACAGTTGCACCGTGCAGCCAGTGATATCGCCATGATGTTACCGGATACCGATGCCGAAGCTGTAGAACATGCCATGCGGTATTTCCATCAGTTACGGGGTAACTTTTTTGATCAGCTCAACCAGCTTTATATGGGCGGAACCATTGATGTAGGGGCCTATGCACCGGCTATTGCATGGAAAGATGAATACTCTGTTGGTGTGCAGGTGCTGGATGCTGACCATAAACAGTTGATCAATCTCATTAATGAACTCTCTATTGCGGTTAAGGATGAGCGAGAGAGCTTTCTACAACAGGTTTATGAGCGATTGGTTAACTATGCCACCACCCATTTTGCCCGTGAAGAGCGCATGATGTCTGAAGTGGGCTTTCAAGAACTACCCCAGCAGAAAGAGGAGCATGTACGTTTTCTCAATACGGTGGGGGGTAAGCGGGATGCACTACTAAACAGTGATGATCCCCGCGTGGCTGAGGAGATCATTGAGTTCCTTAAAGATTGGTTGGTCATGCACATTATGAAGAGTGACATGGCCTATAAGCCTGTGTTTGCCGCCAAAGGGGTACACTAAACCTGGGTGGTTAAACCTGCGGCTTAAACAATCGATGGGTTAAGGTGTTAAGGATGGGGAAAATCGCAAGATTATCCCCA